>DASUAS010000322.1:0-14519 GCA_035763625.1 Acidimicrobiia bacterium | reverse complement strand
GAAGCCGACGTACGCCGGGCTGGCCGACGAGTCGATCCCGAGCGTCGGCACCGAGAGGGCGTGCACCGCGAACACGTAGCGGTGGTCGCCGTGGCCCTCGGGCGGTGCGGCACCGATGTACTCGAGACCACCGGCGTCGTTGCGGGCGTGGATCGCGCCAGCCGGCAGGCCCGCCTGGTCGCCGCTTCCGGCGGCCCGTGGGAGCTCGGTGGTTGAGGCCGGCAGGTCGAACAGCACCCAGTGCCAGAACCCGCTGCCGGTGGGGGCGTCGGGGTCGAAGCACGTGACCACGAACGACTGCGTGCCCTCGGGCGCCCCCGACCAGGTGAGGTGCGGCGACAGGTTCTCGCCGCTCATCCCCATGCTGTCGGCGTGATGGGTGTCGGGCAGGCGTCGGCCGTGCTCGATGTCGTCGCTGAGGAGCTCGATGCCGTGGACGGGCGGGAAGTAGATGTACGGGATCGGCGGGCGGTCGGGATCCACCATGCTGTCGTCTCCTGTGTCGGCAGATCGCGTGGAGCGCGATCAGTCGGAGGTGGTGTACCCCTTCGGCGCCTCGTCGAGGATCACGGTCTTGGTCTCGAGGAACGGCAGCAGGCCCTCCTTGCCACCCTCGCGACCGATCCCCGATTGCTTGAAGCCGCCGAACGCCATGCCGAAGTCGGTCTTGAACCCGTTGTGCCCCACGGTGCCGGCGCGGATCTGGCCGGCCACCTGGCGGGCGCGGTCGACGTCGGGCGTGAACACCGACGAGTTCAGGCCGTAGATCGTGTCGTTGGCGATGCGGACCGCGTCCTGCTCGTCGGCCGCGGCGATCACGCTGAGCACGGGACCGAAGATCTCCTCCTGGGCGATCGTCGACGAGTTGTCGACGTTGCCGAAGACGGTCGGCTCCACGAACCAGCCGCGGTCGAGGTGCTTCGGGCGTCCGCCACCGGCGGCGAGGGTCGCGCCCTCGTCGACGCCCTTCTGGATGTAGCCCTCGACCCGGTCGCGCTGGCGCCGCATGGCGAGCGGCCCCATCTGCGTGCCGTCGTCGAACTGGTCGCCGACCTGCACCTGCGCGAAGCGATCGGCGAGAGCCTCGACCATCTCGTCGTGGTGCTTCTGCGTGACGACGATGCGCGTGAGCGACGAGCACACCTGGCCGGTCATCATGCACTCGGCGCCCGCGATGGACGCGGCGACGCCGGCGATGTCGGCGTCGTCGAGCACGACCGCGGCGGACTTGCCGCCGAGCTCGAGCGTGCAGCGCGCGATGCGCTCACCGCACAGCGACGCGATCTTCCGACCGGCGGCGGTGGATCCGGTGAACGTGATCTTGTCGACGCGCGGATCGGTGACGAGCAGCTGCGACACCTCGCGGTCGGCCGTCACCATGTTCAACACGCCCGGCGGGAGCCCGATCGCCTCCGCCGCCTCCGCGTAGACGTAGCCCTCACCCGGCGCTTCCGGCGACAGCTTCAGCACGATCGAGCAGCCCGCGAGCAGCGCGGGCCCGATCTTGTGCGTGATGAGCTGCACCGGGGCGTTCCACGGGATGATGGCGCCCACCACCCCGACCGGCTCCCGCACGAGCAGGCCGAAGCCGGGTCCCGACGGCTGCGCCTCCTCCTCGAACGGGAAGGTGTCGGCGAGCGCGGCGTACGACTCCAAGCCGCTCGCGGCCATCATGCCGGAGTACTGGGCGAGGCTGTGCACGACGCCGGCTTCCCGTGGCCACAGCTCGGCCAGCGCGTCGTTGCGCTCCATCAGCGCGGCACCGAGCGCGCGGATGTGACCGGCGCGCTCGGCGTGGGTGAGGTGCGGCCACGGCCCCTCGTCGAACGCGGTGCGAGCGGCATCGACGGCACGGGCCATGTCGGCGGCCTGCGCCTCGGCCACGCTGAACGCGACCTCCTCGGTGCCGGCGTCGATGACATCGATCTTCGCGTCGGACGAGGGCGAGACCCAGGAGCCGCCGATGAAGAAGGTGTCCGGATGAGCGAGCGGGACGGTGGTCGAGCGGGCCATGGCGGATCTCCTCGATTCAATCGCGAACAGGTCGAACCTAGTCCTCACCCCTGGGAAGCGCGCCGGTCGCCGCGAAGTCGAGGCCGAGGTCGGCGTGGATCACCTGGGCCTGCCCGCCGACATGCCCGGACTCGACGTCCGTGCGCGCAGGGTCATTCGCGGCCGATGGCATCGAAGATCTCGAGCCGGGAGGCCCACCACGCGGGCAGCACCGCGGCGACCTCACCGGCGACCGGAGCTGCCGCCGCGACATGCCCAGCGCGCGCAACATGCCGATCTCAGGGGTTCGCTCGTGGACCGACAATGACGCCGCGGAGCACCGCGATCCGAAGCGGGCGACCGGTGTCAGCGCGCGACGGTCTTCACCCGGCCGCGCGGATGGAGGCCGTCGAGCTCGAAGAGGCGGTGGAGCTGTTGGACCGCGACCGAGCCCTCGCCGACCGCCGACGCGACCCGCCGCACGGCGGCACGGCGCGCATCGCCGGCGGCAAAGACGCCCGGCACGCTGGTCTCCAGCGAGAGAGGCGCACGCTCGAGCGGCCACGTCCCGGTGGCGAGCACGTCGGCTCCGGTGAGGAGGAAGCCCTGCTCGTCACGCGTGACGATGTCGGGCAGCCAACCCGTGTGCGGACGCGCGCCGATCATCACGAACCGCCCGTCGGCGGGCACGGTCTCCTCGACCGCGGTGCGGCGGTCGCGCAGCACCAGGTGTTCGAGCCGCGCCGCGCCGGCTCCGCCCACGATCTCCGTGGCCACGCGGACGTCGAGCCGCGGCGTCGCTTCGACCTGCTGCACGAGGTAGCGCGACATACCCGGCTCGAGCGAGTCGGCTCGTACCACGAGCGTCACGTGCGCGGCGTACTGCGCCAGGTGCAGCGCGGCCTGCCCCGCAGAGTTGGCGCCCCCGACCACGTACACCTCGCGGCCCGCCATGCGCGACGCCTCCGACGCGGAGCCGCCGTAGAACACCCCGGCGCCGTTCAACGCTTCGAGCTCCGCGATCTCGATGCGCTGATACTCCGCGCCGGTGGCGAGCAGCACTGCCCGGCTGCGGATGCGCCCGCTCTCCGAGAGATCGAGCCACAGGCCGTCGCGGTCACGGCCGAGCATGGTGACGAACTGCATGAACGCGAAACGCGCGCCGAAGACCCAGGCCTGCTCGTACGCCGACTGTGCGAGCCGCCTGCCGCTCACGCCACGCGGAAAGCCGAGGTAGTTGCGGATCAGCGAACTGGACGTGGCCTGGCCGCCGATGCCGCCGCTGTCGACGACGAGTGTGTCGAACCCTTCGGATGCCCCGTACACCGCGGCCGACAGCCCCGCGGGTCCGGCGCCGACGATGACGAGGTCGAACTCGGTGTCCGGCGGGTCGATCGGTGATCCCGACGCCTCGACGAGCTCTGAGTTCGTGGGGTCGCGCAGCACCCGGCCGTCGGGGAAGATGACGAGCGGGAACGCGCCGTCGTCGCCGACCTGCTCGACGTACTCGCGCCCGGTGGGCGAGTCGGCGAGCGAGAATGCGTGCGGCATGGCACAGCGGCCGAGGAGCTGCCGCAGCTCGTACGCGCGCCCATCCCAGGACCGCCCGATGACGTGGATGGTGTGCGGGGACATGCGCTGTGACTCCGCCCACTCGAGCAGCATCCCGCCGATGGCGGCATGGAACAGCTCGTCGGGCGGCTGCGAAGGCCGGATCACGTAGTGGTCGATGCGAGCGCGCGCGATGGCGTCGAAGATGGCCTCACCGGTCGCGGGGTCACCCCACTGACCCCAGTGGATGACGAGCGCGCGCTTCGAGTGCGGATGGAGACGTCGGGCGTCGTCGAGCAGGTCGCTGCCGGTCATGCCGTCGAGCCATTGACCCGCCAGGACGATGGCCACGTCCTCGTGGGCGTCGGCAAGCGCCTGGAGGCGCGCCCGCGCCTCGAACGGCGATCGCATGCACTCGACCCGGTAGTGGCTTCCGTACCGATCGCGCAGCGTCTCCTCGACGTCGCGCAGGGCGTCGACGTCCTCATCGACCGCGAGCACCACCGGATCGGACACTTCGGCAATTTACCGTCGATCGCGTGCGCGGTCCCGCAGAATTCTGCTGCTGTCACGTTCTGGTCCGGTCGCACGACATCCCGGTACGACATGGCGGTGGCGACATGCTGGGTGGGACGCCGCCCACGCCCTCGGAGCGACGACGATGACACACGACGACAACTGGCTCACCGGCGAGTTCGAGGCGAGCCGGCCGCGGCTGCACGCGCTCGCGTACCGGATGCTCGGATCGCACGCCGAAGCCGACGACGCGGTGCAGGAGACGTGGTTGCGGCTCCGGCGCAACGATCCTTCGGAGATCGAGAACGTCGGCGGCCTGCTCACCACCGTCGTCGGACGCGTGTGCCTCGACCGCCTGCGCGCTCGACGCGCCCGTCCCGAAGACCCCGTCGACGACCTCGCCGGAGCTTCCACGTCCTCGGTCGACCCCTCGGCCGATCCGGTCGACGAGGCGCTGCTCGCCGAGTCGGTGGGCACTGCGCTCATGGTGGTGTTGGACCGGCTCGGCCCCGCCGAACGGGTGGCGTTCGTGTTGCACGACGTGTTCGGCATCCCGTTCGACGACGTGGCCGAGATCCTCGGGCGAACGCCCGACGCGTCGCGCCAGCTCGCGAGTCGAGCCCGCCGCCGCTTGCAGGGCAGCACCCCCGACGGCCGGCTCGACGTCATGCGCCAGCGCGACGTGGTCGATGCGTTCCTCCGCGCCGCGCGCGGCGGCGACTTCGACGCGCTCTTGCAACTCCTCGATCCCGACGTCGTGATGGTGCCCGACGCGGCGGCGATCTCGATGGGATCGCTCCGGGAGACGCGCGGCGCCGAAGCCGTCGCCCACGCGCTCTCGGGAGGTGCGCGCGCAGCACAGCGCGCGCTCGTCGACGGTGTGGCCGCGTGGCTCTGGGCGCCCGGTGGTCAGGTCCGCGGCGTGGTGCAGTTCACGGTGCGCGACGAGCGCATCGTGTCGATCGACGTCACCGGCGACGCCGACCGCATCCGCGGGCTCGAGATCGTCCCGCTGGACTGATCTTCCCCCGTCGTTCGCTCGGCTCACTCCGTCCTGCGCGCCGGGCAGACGCGCGTCACATCTGCGTGTCGGCATCCGACAGACGGGTGACACACACCGATGCAACCCCGAGGAGCAACCATGGAGTCGTTCGTGTTGGTGATCTACCAGGGCACCACTCCCCTGCCCGGCAGCGATGCGTGGGAGGCGCTGCCGAAGGACGAGCAATCGAAGGTGTACGCCGACTACCAGTCGCTCAACCAGACGCCCGGTGTCTCGCCCGGTCCGCCGCTCGGTCTCCCGGCCGACGCCCGCACGGTCGTCGTGAAGGACGGCACCGTCGACGTGCGTGAGGGCGCGCACCTCGGCAGCGACGGCGCGGTCGGCGGGTTCCTGGTGTTCGAGGCCGAAGACCTCGACGCCGCGGTCGAGCTGGCGTCGCGCATCCCTGCAGCCCGTCTCGGAGGCGCGATCGAGATCCGGCCCGTGGCGAAGTACTGGTAGCCGACGCGATCGTCTGCCCGCGACGACGAGCTCGTCGCGGGCAGCGGCGCGCGTGGAGGTCGCGTCGCTACATGTTCTCCATGAACTCGACGGCCATCGCCGCGGTCTCGTAGGCGCCGGTGACACCGGAACCGGTGAAGCCGGCGTCGACGATGAGGATCTCACCGCTCACGTGCGAGGCCGCGTCGCTGCAGAGGAACACGAGCGGACCGGCCTGCTCGTCGGGCCGCGACGCCTCGACGCCCGCGTCGGCGCGGTAGTCGGTGCCGAAGCCCAGCCACGTCTCCTCGTTGGCCCGGGCAAGGGGCGTGTCGGTTGGCCCGGGCAGGATCGCGTTCACGCGGATGCCCTGCTTCAGCAGCTCGAGCGCGCGGCTCTGCACGTACACGTTGATCGACTGCTTGCTCCACGTGTAGCTCGCCTTGTCGGGGTTGGCCTCGATCCAGGCGACCGCGGAGTCCCAGTCGGGCGCGTCGGCGAGGTACGCCTTCACCTCGTCGAGGTGCTTGCGCCACCCGAGGCCCGCGGTCGACGAGATGAACCCGATCGCGCTGCCCCGCCCCAGGTAGCCCTGCGCGATGGCCCGGTCGATGAGGTGGCGGTGCCCGATGAAGTTGATCTTCTCGATGCCGGGCGTGCCGTCGGCCACGCCCGCGCAGGCGAACAGCGCATGGATCGGACCGCCGCACTCGTCGAGCGCGGTCTCGATCCCCGCCTTGTCCCGCAGGTCGAGGTTGATCGCCTTGGCCCCCGCGAGGGTGACCGGCGCGAAGTCCATCACCACCACTTCGGCGCCCAGGTCCTGCACGAGCTCGGCCACCGCCGCACCCATGCCCGTCGCGCCGCCGACGACCAGCGCCCGCTTGCCGTCGTACCGGAATGCATCAGCTCGCATGGCCCGTGCTCCTGTCGTTCGTCATCCGGACCCCATGCTCTAGCACGCGCCTCTCACGTGTCGCCCAACCCCGACCCGAAGCGACCCACGAGCCGTGACGTGACGCCGTCGGGGTCGAGCTCACGGGCGACGAGGTAGCCGGCACCCATCCACCCGCGCCGGGTCCACTTCCCGAACGAGAGGTAGGTGCCCGGCGCGCCCGACGCCGCCGGCACCATCTTCACCCGCTCGAGCGCGTCCTTCACACCGCGCGGGGTGAGCGGATGCGCGTCGGTCCACTCACCGAGCCACTCCTCGGCGCCGCACACGCTGATCGCGGGCACCTCGAACCGCCGCTCGATGCTTCGCGGGTCGGCACCGCGTTGTCGGTGATGGCGGGGCCGAACACCGCGAGGCACCCGTCGTCGACCAGGTCGCCGAAGGCGTCGATCACCGCCTTCACGCTGCCCTTCGGAAGGCCCTCGACCTCCCGGAACACGATCTCGACCGGTCGGCCGACGAGCCCGGCCGCGAGCCCGTCGGCGAACACGAGCTCGAACGGCACCAGCAGGTGGTCGCGCTGCTCCGGCGGGAAGCCGTCCGGGAGCTTGAAGTCGAACAGGTACCCGAGCTTGATCGGTTCGCCCTCGCTCTCGTAGGCCACGCGTCTCCCTCAGCCGTCAGTGCGGTAGAGCCAGTCGTAGTGGCGGTAGACCGGCTCTTCGTCGAGCAGCGCGCGGAGCCGCCTCGCCGTCTCCTGCGTCTCCGGTCGTTCGTTGTTGCGTGCCGCCTCGTCGGCGGCGGACACGTCGGGATCGACGACGCCGAAGTCGGCCATGATGAGGTACTCGCCGGGGTGGTCGCGGTCGGCGAGGAGGCGCAGGCCCATGTAACCCATGATGTCGGCCTGTGACTGGTCACGGTCCCACTGCTGCAGCACCTCGATCAACTTGTCGGGTTCGGAGCAGCGCACCGAGATCACCTGTGTGAAGTTGCGGTTCATCCGAGGCCTCCCCTGCGCTCCGTGACGACTTTCCGCTGTGTCTCCGACATGGCTTCGAAGGAGCACAGCTCCGCGGAGCCGGCTTCGAGCGCGGCCTCCGACTTGGGGGGCACGCCGAGGCGCTCGCGGACCTCTTCCACCGGACGCGCCGCGAGCGCGTGGTAGTCCTCGTCGAACAGGCTCGTGTCGCGTCGCTGCGCGATCGCCTTGCCGCGGCGGATGCCGTCGGCCAGGCGCACGTGCATCCCGGGCGCCTGGATCACCGGATCGCGCACGTCGCGGTCGAAGAACCCCGAGCTCGTGATGTAGCCGGTCTCGAACAGCCCGATGAGCGTCGCCAACCACGCGAACCCCTTCGGGTCGGGATCGGTTCGGCCGATGAGCGCGAACACCTCCACCTCACCGCGGAGGTTGGTGCCGTAGTCGGCGAGCACGTGCACGAAGTCGTGCTGCGCCAGCCTGGGCGGTGGCCCACCCGGCGCGCCCGGCAGCTCGAAGCCCCGACTGTCGTACATGTCCCACACGCCGAATCCGAGCGTGTCCTCCGGCAGCTCGGCGAACGCCTGCCAGCGCGCCTCCAACTCGGGATCGACCGGGGTGGGTTCACCCGGCGCCTGGCGGGCTGCCGGCGCCTCACCGTCGGCGTTCTGCACGTGCTCGACGAAGCCACTCCGCTCGAGGTCCATCCACGCGAGCCCGTAGGCGCCCTGGGCGTAGCGGCGCGCGACACGGACGAAGTCGTCCTTGATGCCGAGGGCCTCGGCGTACTTGGCGACGCGGTGGGCGACGACGACGGGGATGGGCCGGAGCACGAGCTCGCCGAGCACCATGTGGTGCACGATCCGTTGCCGGTAGTCGAGGTTGCGCGGCGCGAGGACGTCGGCGAGGCCCTCGGGTCCGAGCGGTTCGAGGTTGCGGTAGTCGACGACGTGGCCGGTGAGCGCGGTCGCGATCGACCCGAGCAGCTCGGCCTGCACGTCGGTGAGGCCGGTGTCGGGCGCGACCGCGGTGGCGATGCCGCGCGCGACGAGGGTGACCTCTCCGATGTCGTGTTCGTCGATGCCGGCTGCGACCCGACTGCTCATGCGCGGTCCCCGTGTGTTCGGGGCCCGATGCTACGGCTCAGGCCTTCACCGCGCTCACCACGAGCGCCGCGTTCCGGCCCTCGAGATCAGCGCGGCCGAACCGGTCGGCGAGGAAGCGGGCGGCGCCCGTGATGGCGCGGCGGAGGCGGTCGCCGTCGCCCGCCTGCAGCTGGTCGCGCACCGGCGTGCCGCCGCAGAACGCGCTCGCGACGACCTCGGGCGTGGCGGCTCGGCACCGGTGCTCGACCGCCTCGAGCTCCGCGGGAGCGGCGAAGCCCCCGGCCACGAGGTCGGCCACGATCGCCTCGGGATCGGCGTAGGAGAAGGGCATCCGCTCGAGGAACCGCGGCGGGTCCTCGGGGAACAGCTCGGTCATGGCTTCGGCCACCGCGGCGCCGAAGTCGTTGCGCTCGATGGCGTCCCACACCGCGAGCTCGAGCCGACCACCCGGCCGCAACACCCGCGCCGCCTCCGCGAACGCGTCGACCTTCGACGGGAAGAACATCGCGCCGAACTGGCACACGACGACGTCGAACGACTCGTCTGCGTACGACAACGCCAGCGCGTCGGCGACCTCCCATGTCACAGCACGTGCGGTGCCGACCTGCTGGGCACGGTCGAGCATCCCCGGGACGATGTCGGTGGCGGTGATGGCGACCGATTCCGGGAGCGCGTCCGCCAGCGCCCGCGTCACCGCCCCGGTACCGCAGGCAACTTCGAGCACCGCACCGTCGCGCACGTCGTCGAGTCGCGTCACCACGTCGTCGGCGTAGGGTTGGAAGCAGAGCGGCACGAGGAGCTCGTCGTACACGTCGAACACCGACGCGCGCTCGATGTCGAGGGTCATCATCACTGGCGAGTCGCGATCCACCGATCCATCTTGCGCGACGGCCACCTCTGCGACCAAACCGGTCGCGCGACGTAGCCTGCGTCGATGGCGACGGCGGCGGCAGCTCCGCTCGACCTCGACCTCGATCCCGCCCATTCGCTTCAGGCGTACCAACGGCGGTGGATGATCCTCGCCGTCCTGTGCTTCTGCCTGCTCGTCGTCAGCATCGACAACACCATCCTGAACGTCGCGTTGCCGACGCTGGTCGAGGAGCTGCACGCCAGCGCGAGCCAGCTGCAGTGGATCGTCGATGCCTACACCCTCGTGTTCGCGAGCCTGTTGCTGACCGCCGGGACCATGGGCGACAAGTTCGGTCGTCGCGGCGCGCTGATGGTCGGGTTGCTCGTCTTCGGCTCGGGGTCCGCGATCTCCGCCTTCGTCGGGTCTCCGACGCAACTCATCGTGATGCGCGGGATCATGGGACTCGGCGGCGCGTTCATCATGCCGTCGACGTTGTCGATCCTCACCAACGTCTTCCCGCCGGATGAACGCCCCCGCGCGATCGGCATCTGGGCGGGCGTCTCAGGCCTCGGGGTCGCGCTCGGGCCGCTGACGGGAGGCTTCCTGCTCGAGCACTTCTGGTGGGGCTCCGTCTTCCTCGTGAACGTGCCGGTGGTCATCGTCGCGCTGGTCTCGACGTGGTTCGTCGTACCCCGCACCAAGGACCCGACGTCCCCGAAGCTCGACCTCGTGGGCACCGTGCTGTCGGTGACCGGTCTCTTCGCCGCGCTCTACGGCGTCATCGAAGGGCCGGCGAAGGGATGGGGCAGCACCGAGATCCTCGTCGCGTTCGCGGTGGGCGGGGTGCTGCTCCTCTCCTTCGTGCTCTGGGAGCTGCACAGCTCGCACCCGATGCTCGACCTCCGCTTCTTCAAGAACCCGCGCTTCAGCGCGGCGTCGCTCGCGGTCACCTTCGTGTTCTTCGCGATGTTCGGCTCGCTGTTCTTCCTCACCCAGTACCTGCAGTTCGTGCTCGGCTACGGCGCCCTCGAGACCGGGTTGCGACTCATACCGGTGGCGGTCGTGTTGATGATCGCGGCACCCACGAGCAGCCTCCTCACCAAGCGCTTCGGCACGAAGTTGGTCGTCGCGGTCGGCCTCGCGATCGTGGCCGGCGGCCTGCTGGTGCTCGGTCAGGCCTCGGTCACCAGCGGTTATCTCCTCGTCGCCGCCGCGCTGGTGCTGCTCGGCCTCGGCATGGGCACCGCGATGGCACCAGCGACCGACTCGATCATGGGAAGCCTGCCGCCCGAGCGCGCCGGGGTCGGTTCGGCGGTGAACGACACGACTCGTGAGGTGGGTGGCGCGCTGGGCGTCGCGATCCTCGGCAGCATCGCGGCGTCGCAGTACACGAGCGCCATGTCGGGGTCGGCGGTGCTCAAGGGCCTTCCCACGCAGGCGGTCGACGCGGCGACCAACTCGATCGGTGGGGCGGTCACGGTGGCGTCGAAGGTGGCGGGCACCCCGTTGCAGTCGGCAGCCGCGCCCCTGCTCGACGCAGCCAACCACGCCTTCGTCGGCGCCATGACGCACGCGGTGACGATCGGCGCGGTGGCGGCAGTGATCGGCGCGCTCGTCGCACTGGCGTTCCTCCCCGCCCGTCCCTGTGCGGAGGAAGCGGCACCCGACGACCTCCAACCGCTCGTGGTGTCGACGGCGCAGACGCTGCCGACCGCGCCCAAGGGCATCGTGGACGCCGCGCTCTCGCTCCTGTCGGAAGCCGGCTTCGCGAGCCTGAACTTCTCCGGTGTCGCTACGCGCGCGGGCGTGAGCACCGCGACGATCGAACGCTTGTGGACGTCGAAGCTCGATTTGGTCGCGAGCGTCGTCGAGCAGCTCCAGGCCGAGGTCGCGGTGCCCGACACCGGGTCGCTGCGGACCGACTGCGAGCAGTTCGTGAGTGAGGCCATTGCGGTGTTGGCGACGCCCGAGGCGCAGCCCGTCATCGTCAACCTGGTCGGGGAAGCCGGGCGCGATCCGGAGCTTGCGGCCAAGCTCCGCGCCCGGCTGATCGCGCCGCGACGCGCCGAGGTGGTGCGGATGCTCGCAGCAGGACAGGCGCGCGGCGAGTTGGCCGCCGATGCCGACCTCGGCTTCCTCGCCGACCTGCTCGTGAGCCCGCTCTACTACCGGGTGCTCGTCACCGGAGATCCGCTCGATCCGGGCCTCGCCCGTGAGATCACCGACGCGGTGCTCGGTCCCGCGTCGGCGCAACCGGCGTGAGCGCGGTCGAGCTCGCGTCGTCGGCCCTCGTGATCGGCGCCGCGCGCTTCGGGCCCGGAGCGCGGCTCGCGCAGGGCGCCGTGGTGCGCGGTGTCTCCAGCGACGACGTCACCATCGGTGCCGGCTCGGTCGTCTTCGAGAATTCGGTCGTGCTCGGCGGTGCCGGAGCACCGGCGGTCATCGGTCGGCGCACGGTCTTCGGGCACCGGTGCCTCGTCGTCGGCGCGACCGTCGGCGATCTCTGCGAGATCGGCAACGCGTCGATCATCATGACCGGCGCGGTGCTCGGCGATCGCGTGTTCCTGGGTGAGGGGACGCTGGTGCCGGCGGGCGCCACCCTGCCCGACGAATCGGTGGCCGTCGGACGTCCTGCACGCATCGTGCGATCGGCGTCGGCCGACGACCTGGCGCGGCTCGTCGCGCTGCGCGACGGCGACCTCTCACTCCCCGCCGCGAGCTCCTCCACCTTCTCGACCGTCCACGGCATCCAGGAGATCACGACCATGGGCCAGCTGTACGAGTACCGCGGCATCGTCCCCACCGTCGCACCTGACGCGGTGCTGTTCCCCTCGGCCGAGCTCACCGGTGACGTGGTGGTCGGCGCCGGCACGATCATCGGCGCGGGCGTGAAGATCATCGGCGACTCGCATGGTCCGGTGCGCATCGGCGCCGACGTCCAGATCCTCGAGAACACGGTGTTGCACCTGCTGCCCGACAACGACCTGATCCTCGACGACGGGGTGATCATCGGCCCCGGCGCCATGATCCACGGCTGCCGGATCGGTGCCGGGTCGGTGGTGGAGCCAGGCGCGATCGTGTGCGACCACAGCGTGCTCGGCGCGGGGAGCGTGGTGCGGGCGGGCGCGGTCGTGAAGCAGCGGTCGCAGTTCGATGCGGGCTCGGTGGTCGACGGGTTCCCTGCGGTCGGGGTGGATCGCTTGTCGGCGCCGCCCGCGCGTCCGGCATGGGCGTTCGCGTCGCTCGACGAACTGCCGGTCCGGGCATGACCCGTCGGCGAGTTTGTACCGTCCGGTCCAATAGCATCGAGTGATGGACTTCTCGCTCACGGAGGCCGAGCGCGACCTCGCCGCCCTCTGCCGCGAGTTCGCCACCAAGGAGATCGCGACCCGGGCGCCGAAGGCGTGGGACGAGGCGGTGTGCCCCACCGACCTCCTGCGCGAGATGGGTGCGCTCGGGCTGCTCGGCATCCTCGTGCCGGAGGAGTGGGGCGGCATCGGGATGTCGACCGTCGGCTTCGTGGCCGCGATGGAGCAGCTCGGCCTGGCCGACCAGTCGGTGGCGGCGGCCTGGCAGGCGCACGTGACGATCGGATCGCTGCCGTTGCTGCTCTTCGGGAACGACGCCCAGCGCGAGCGGTGGCTGCGTCCCCTCGCCGAGGGTCGGGTGCTGGGCGCGTTCGGCCTCACCGAGCCCGACGCCGGCTCCGACGCCCGCGGCATCCAGACCCGTGCCGTTCGCCACGAGGGCGGCTGGTTGATCAACGGGCGCAAGATGTTCATCTCCAACGCCGGTACCGACATGTCGTTCGGGGTGACGCTGCTGGCGCGCACCGAAGCCGGCGACGGCGCTCGCGACAGGAAGCCGACGTTCGCGAGCTTCGTCGTGGAGAAGGACACGCCCGGGTTCACGATGGGCCCGAAGATGCGTGGCATCGGCTGGCGCGGCCTCGACACGCGCGAGCTGTGGTTCGACGACGTGTGGGTTCCCGACGAGCACCTGGTCGGCGATCCCGCCATGGGCCTGAGCCAATTCCTGCAGACCCTCGAGGTCGGTCGCATCTCGATCGCCGCGCTCTCGCTCAGCCTCACGCAGGCCGTGCTCGACCTCGCCCTCGACTACGCGGGACACCGGGTGCAGTTCGGCCAGCCCATCGGCAAGTTCCAGGCCACGCAGTTCAAGCTGGCCGACATCGCCACCGAGCTCGAAGCGGCGCGCTGGCTGACGTACCGCGCCGCGTCGCTGCGCGACACCGGCCAGCCGTTCCTCAAGGAGGCGGCGATGGCGAAGCTGAAGGCGAGCCGGCTGGCCACGTGGGCGGCGTCGGAGGCGGTGCAGATCCACGGCGGTCTCGGCTACATGCTCGAGTCACCGGTCGCGCGCTTCTACTGCGACTCGAAGGTGCTCGAGATCGGCGAAGGCACGAACGAGATCCAGCACCTCGTGATCGCCCGCGCCCTCGGCTGCTAGTCCCGCTCCCGACCGCGTCCGCGCCGAGCTCTACGCCCGGCTGCTCGACGACATCGACAACACCAGCTGACGCGTGCTTCCATGACGTCCCTCAGCCCGGGCATGGATCACCCGTGTAACAACACTTCGGCGGCAGTCAGAGGGCACATCTCAAGCACGATTGGGTGGAGTCAGAGAGAGACTCACCTCGCGTGGACGGACGAGTCAGTCGGGTCCGATGACGCAGAACTCATTGCCTGCTGGATCCTGGAGAACACGAGTCGTCCACTCGCCCGCCTCAACGCGGGAGACCAACGATGCTCCCGCAGCCAGCACCTCGTCGACCAATTGCTGCGCTTGATCGACGAAGAGGTCGAGATGGAGTCGGGCCTTGGCTGCCTTCGGTTCCGGAACAGTCTGAAAGGTCACGAACGGAGGTCCATCCGGGCTGTCGTCGCCTCGCTCGATCGTCACGTACGGGCTTCCGGGCGCGCTCGGGCGACGCGCGTATCCCAGGACGTGCTCCCAGAACTCCGCCAACCGCGCCGCGTCATCGCAGTCCACTGTGATGCCTACCTGGCGTGGGTTCACCTATTCCTCCGCGGGTCGGTTCAGGTGAACCTACACGTGGTCTCCAGCGTGACTCGGCGGATTTCATGCTGCCCCAGATCGCCGGATCAGCAACCGGTCGCTGC
>DASUAS010000321.1:0-8420 GCA_035763625.1 Acidimicrobiia bacterium | reverse complement strand
CGGCTCACCGGTGAACCCGCTCGCCATCCTCTGACCCCCTCCTACGCGAACCGGCGCCATCTGGGCGGAACTGTCCCGCCGAACTGACGCCGGTTCGAAGAAGAGGACGGTGACGACGGCGAAGCGCCCGTCGAGGTCCTGCGCCTCAGTGCTCCAGACCGAGCAGCACGCGCGTCGTCTCGGTGAGCGTGTTGTTGTCGACGACCAGGTGCTGCGTCGCCGCGTGCAGGTCGCGGAAGCAGCGCTGCAGCACGCTCGGGCGTAGGGCGTCGGTGCCAGCCGCGGTGTAGGCGAAGCGCACCGCGTCGGTGGCGACGCGCGTCGCGTAGGTCGCGGCTTGCCGGAGCCGCTGCCGTTGAACCGTCGTGGGGTCGTCACCCGACTCCAGCACGTCCTGCACGGTCGCGAACGACTCGTACACGAACGCGCGCGCCGCGTGGAGCGCGGCGTCGTGCATCGCGTAGTCGTGACGGAACAGCTGCTGATCACGGAGCGGGTCGGCGCCCAGCCGATGCTTGGTCTGGACGATGCGAGTGAGTTCCTCCATCCCCCGCCGTCCCACGCCGAGCGCGAACGCAGCGTGTCCCGCGGCGGTGAGCCCGAGCACGCCGAGCCGGTACACCGGCCCACCGCGTCGCGGTTCCGCCACGATCAGGTCGAAGGTGAAGTCGTCGGCGATGGTCTGCTCCGGCACCTCGTAGTCGTAGCTGCCCGTCCCGGCGAGGCCCATGACGTCCCAGTTGTCGAGGAACTCGACGCGCTCACGCGGCACGAAGTAGGCACGGATCCGCGGGAGGCCCGAGGCCCCGAGCACGAACTCGCCGTCGCGCAGCTCGAGCGCGCCACCGCCGATCCACGGTGAATGCGCGCTCCCGCTCCCGAAGCTGTAGCGCCCGGAGACCACGTAGCCGTCGCCGGCACGATCACCGGCGCGCACCGCGGTGCCGCGGGGTGAGAACTGACCGGCCGCCACGGGGATCCGCTCACCCGCGAACATCTCGGCCACCGCCGCGGGACCGGTGTACGCGCCCGCGAACGCCGACGTGGTCGCGTTGGCCAGCAACGTCCAGCCGGCCGAGCCGTCGGCGCGCGAGACCTCCTCGTACACCGAGAGCACGGTGGGGAGGTCGGCCTCCTCGCCGCCGAGCTCCTTCGGCACCATGAGCCCGAACAGCCCCGTCTCGTGGAACGCCTCGACCACGACCGGCGAGAGCGTGGCGTCGGCTTCCGAGCGCGCCGCCTCGGCACCGACGAGGTCGGCCAGGCCCTGCGCCTGCGCGAGCGCCCCCTTCGAATCGGCGAGCATCAGCCGGTGAAGGCCGACAGCGGCGGGTTGTTCACGTAACCGAGACCCGGCCAGTTGTACCAACCGCCCGACGCGTACGCCCCGCCGTCGGGGTGCAGCGTGGTGCCGGTGATGTACTCCGACAGGTCCGACGCCAGGAACAGCGCGGCGCCACCGATGTCCTCGTAGGTGCCCTGACGCCCCATGGGGATGCCGGCGGTGATCACGCGCTCGTCGTACTCCATGGGCATGCCCTCGGTGGGTGTCTGGTCGGGCGCGATCGTGTTCACCCGGATGCGGTCGGGCGCGAGCTCGAGCGCGAGCGTGCGGGAGAAGTTGGTGACCGCGGCCTTCATGCCCGCGTACACCGCGTAGCGCGGCGCGGCGCGATGGGCTTCGATCGACGTGATGCTGATGATGCTGCCGCCGTCGCCCTGGGCCTTCATCTGCGTCGCCGCCAGGTGCGTGCTGTGCAACAGCCAACCGAAGTTCATCCGGATGACCGCATCCCACCCGCGCGAGTTGGTCTCGAGGAAGTCGGCGACGAACGTCCCGCCGGCGACGTTCACCAGCGTGTCGATGCGACCGAAGTGGTCGAGGCCGTCGTGGAAGAGCTTCGTGAACGCGTCGGCGTCGCGGACGTCGACGAGCGCGGCGACCGGTTCCTCACCGAGCGCGCTCACGTCGGCCACGGTGCGTTCGAGGAACTCCTCGTTCTTGTCGCACACCACGAGGTGCATCCCCGCTCGCGCGAAGTCGAGCGTCACCGCCGCCCCGAGGCCTCCTGCCCCACCGGCGACGAGCGCCACCTTGCCCTGCAGTCCTGCTCGGTCTTCGAGGTATCCCATGCCGGGATCATCGCCCATCGCGGACGCCGCGCGCCCGTCGAGGGTCAGGACCGCGGCCGGAACCGCAGCAGGGTGATGCCGTCGTCGCCGTGGTCGAACACCGGCGCCACCGGCATGCCGACGCTGACCGCGTCCGGTTCCACGTCGACCAACGTGGTCGACACCCGCACGCCCTCGGTGAGCTCGACCACCGCGAGCAGCTGCGGCACCTCGTCGGCGAACGGGGGTGCCGTCGCCTGCTCGGCCACCGCGAACGTGTACACGGTGCCCAGGCCCTCGACGCCCGTCCACGTCAAGCGGTCGGACAGGCACGACGGACAGCGCGACCGCGGGTAGTAGACCCAGCGGCTGCACTCGTCGCAACGCTGGAGCTGGACCCGCTCGTCGCGCAGCGCGTCCCAGAACGGTTGCGACACCGGCGTCGGCTCGGGGCGGGGCTTGGGCAGCGCGCCCGACTCGTGCTGCACGGTCACGCCCCCGTGAGCACGACCGCAGCCTGCTCGCTCATGACGCCTCCGGTGCCGGTGACGTACGCGACGTCGTGGCGGGCGAGCTGGCGCTCGCCGGCGCGGCCCTGCACCTGCCGCACCGCTTCCATCACGTGCGACGTGCCGCCGCTCAGGCCCGTCTGCCCCATGCCCAGCTGGCCGCCGTGCGTGTTGCACGGGAAGTCGCCGCGGTACGAGAGGTCGTGCTCGGTGACGAACGCCATCCCCTCTCCGGCCCCGCAGAAGCCGGAGTCCTCGATGGTGAGCAGCGCGGTGATCGTGTAGCAGTCGTAGAGCTGCACCATGTCGACGTCGCCGGGTGCGACGCCGGCCATGCCGAACGCGCGCGCCGCCGCGTCGCGCACCGGCGTGCGCGGCATCTCCGCCGCGTACGTCGGCGTCTTGTGCGTGAGTCGTTCGCCGAACCCCGCGATCGTCACCGGCCGGTGCGCAACGTCGCGCGCCCGGGCCGCGGTGGTCACCACGAAGGCCGCACCACCGGAGCACGGCATCACGATCTCCAGCAGGTGGAGCGGCGCCGCGATCACGCGGGACGCGAGCACGTCGTCGACGGTGATCGGCTGACCGTGGAACACCGCGTCAGGGTTGACGCAGGCGCTGATCCGCTGGTCCGACGCGATCTTCGCGCGGCCTCGCTCGTCCCAACCGTAGAGCTCGTGGTAGCGCTGCGCGTACATCGCGTAGCCGCAGTTCTGCGCCACGTTGCCGTAGGGCACGTCGAACTCGGCCTGCGGCGAGCCCCACTCCATGCTCGACGCGCCGTAGACCACGCGCGGGTTGATGCCGGGTGGCTGCCCCGATCGATCCGGTCGCGCCGGCCGCGGCTGACCGACCGTGGCGCACACCACCACCTCGCACAGGCCGAGCTCGACCGCGGCGGCGGCGCGCCACACCATGCCCACGGCCGTCGCGCCACCGAGGTCCATCTTCTCGGCGAAGTTGACCGACCAGCCGCAGTACTCGGCGATGGTGGCCGGGACGAACAACGACGCCTCGGCGACGTCGCCTGCGCACACGATGCCGTCGACGTCGGACGACGGGATCCCTGCGTCGGCGAGCGCGTCGGCCGCCAGCGCGGCCCACTGCTCGAGCGTGAGCGTCGGCGTGCCCGTGAACTTGCGCTCGGCACGCCGCTCGGCGATCCCGACGATGCACGCATCTCCATCCAGGCCCTTCTTCATGCGCCGCATCGTACGTGGGCCCGCGATCTCGGCTGAGCGGCGACGGACCGGTCAGCGCTTGTCCGGGAGCGTGCGGGCGTACGCGACACCGCGGTCGACCCAGGTGCGTAGCTGACGCGTCGTGTGCACTCCGGCCGGATCGACGCGCAGCCACCCGTCCATCGGGCGCCCCCGCATCACGAACGGTTGGACGTGCGCGCCGCGGACCAGCCGATCGGTCCGTGCCGGGTCCACCCGCACCAGCAGGCCACCCTGCCCGCTCGCGCTCACCGACAGCTTGCCGTCGACCAGGAACGCGAGCCCGCCGAACATCCGCTTCTCGGTGACGCCGCGCTCGCCGGCGAGCAGCTCCCGGATCCGGTCAGCGAGCTCCTCGTCGTACGCCACGAGCGCCAGGCTACCGAGCCGCGTGCGACGTGTGGCACGGTACGGCGGTGGCGAGCGAGCCCCACACGATCGACCTCCGCGACCCCGAGTTCTGGCAGGATCCGTATCCGGTCCTGCGCGCCGCCCGGGCCCAGGATCGCACCGCGCGCACGGCCGCGGGTGAGCCGGTGCTGCTCGCGGCGGACGACTTCGACGTCGCGCACACCGACGCCGCGTTCGTGCAGCTGGGCCTGGAGGCGCTGGAACGCCTCGGCATGCACGACGGTCCGTTCCACGAATGGCGGGGTCGCACGATGGCCGCGCACGACGGTGACGTGCACACCCGGCTGCGCGGCACGGTCAGCCGCGCGTTCACGCCGCGACGCGTCGAGCCGTTGCGCGAGAGCCTCCGCCGGCACGCACGGCGCACGCTCGACGAGCTGTCGTCCAGCGGTGAGCTCGACCTCGTCGACTACGCGCGCGATCTGCCGCTCTGGCTGATCTGCGAGTTCCTCGGGCTCCCTCAGGACGCGCGCGTCGAGATCGACGGGTTCCTCGCCGGAACCGAGGAGGCCTTCGCCGAGCCCCTCACGACCGAAGCGCGCCGCCACGCCGAGGACGGGATCGTCGCGCTGTCACGCTTCGTCGCGAACCTCGTCGTCGCCCGCGAAGCCGAACCGGAGGAGGACCTCGTCACCGACCTGCTCGACGCCGAGCGCGCGGGCCTCCTCGACCGCGCCGAGCTGGTCGCGCTCGCGGTCAACGTGATCGGTGGTGCGGTGGGTTCGAGTCGGGCCGCGATCGCCAACTCGCTCCTCGTGCTGTTGCACCACCCGGAGCAGGCGCGATGGGTGAGCGCCGATCACGACCGCATCGGCGCCGCGGTCGAGGAGTGCCTGCGCTTCCACCCGCCGTTCCGCTCCGGCCGGCGCAAGACCACGATCGCGGTCACCCGCTTCGGCATCGACCTGCCCGCGGGTGCGACGGTGTTCCTCGCTCGTCAGGCGGCCAACCGCGACCCGCGGCGCTGGCGCGATCCGGATCGGTTCGACGTGAGGAGGTCGGTCGAGCGGCACTACTCGTTCGGCTACGGCCCTCACTTCTGTCTCGGGCAGGCACTCGCCCGGCTCGACGTCCAGGAGAGCGTCTGGGCGTTCCTCGCCGCCACGCCGCGGGCGCGCCTGGTCACCACCGAGCCCCGCCGGGTCCCGTTCACACCCGACGAGCAGCTCGAGTCGGTCGTGGTGGCCTACGACTAGAGCGCCACCGCGGTCTCCAGCGCGGTGCGCATGGCGTGTTCGAGCAGGCCCGCGCCGACGCCGGCGTCGCCGACCACGGTGACGTCGACGCCGCGCGCGCGGAGGTCGTCGGCGAGCGCGGTGTCGGGCTGCGGGTCGAGCGTCGTGAACACCGCGTCCGCCCGGGTTGCGTGGTCGCCGTCGAGGTCGTGCCAGCGCACCTCGCGGGGTGTGATCTCGGCGACATCGGCGCCGCCGGCGAGCACGATCCCGCTGGCGCGCAGGTCGTGGACGCGGCGCCAGCGGCCCGGTAGACCGAGGTGCAGCCCGAACACGTCGGACGGCTCGAGCACGGTGACCTGCGCACCCTCGCGCGCGGCACGCTCGGCGATGCCGAGACCGGGGAGGTCGCCGCCCAGCACCACGACGTCGTCGCCCACCGACGCGCCGTCGAGCAACCACCCGTCGAGGTCGTCGACCGCGTGCACGTGGGGACGGTCGGCACCGGTGACGGCGGCCCGCCCCCACCGCGCGCCGGTCGCGACCACGACCGCGTCGGCGCCCTCCGCCACCACTGCGTCGGCGTCGAGCCGCTCGCCCACGCGGACCGTCACCTCCCGCAGCGCGAGCTGATGCTCCAGCCACCGCAGCAGGTCGGCGTTGACGTCGGACGTCGCGGCCGCGTAGGCCCAGCGACCGCCGAGGCGGACGGCGGCGTCGACGAGGGTGACCGAGTGACCCCGCAGCGCCGCAACCCGCGCGGCTTCCATGCCCGACGGACCACCACCCACCACGAGCACCGACCGCGGGGTCGCGGCCTGCCCGATCACGAGCTCGTCCTCGCGCCCGACCGAGCCGTTCGCCGCGCAGCGCACCTGGCCGCGCACGAAGATGTTGCCGATGCAGCGGTAGTGGTACACGCACGGACGGATCTCCTCCGGCCGGCCGGCCGCGAGCAGGTTGGGCAGCTCGGGCTCCGCGAGGATCATGCGCGCCGTCGACACGAAGGCGAACGCGCCGTCGGCGATCGCGGCATCGGCGGCGTCGGGCGTGATGCGGCCGACCGCGATCACCGGCGCGTCGATGGCGTTGCTGACCGCGTGCGCGTTCTCGATCAGGAGACCGGGGACCTGCGGCGCGTACGAGTCGGTGGGCCCCGTGGCCGACGCGGGATCGTGGTACGCCGACACGTGCACCGCGTCGGCTCCGGCTGCGACCGCGAGTCGCGCCACGCCGATGCAGTCGTCGAGCGTCGTGCCGTCGGCGCGGTTCTCGGTGGAGTTGAGCCGGCACCAGAGCGCGAAGTCGTCGCCGACGCGACGACGGCACTCCTGCAGGATCTCCACGAGGAAGCGGGCGCGGTTCTCCAGGGAGCCGCCGTACTCGTCGGTGCGGTGGTTCTTCGCCGGCGAGAGGAAGCCGTCGATGAGGTACCCGTGCCCGGCGTGCAGCTCGCAGCCGTCGACCCCGGCCTCGCGGGCGCGCACGACGGCGGCGGCGAAGTCGTCGATCACCGACGCGATGTCGTCGTGGTCGAGGACCTTGAAGTACAGCTTCGACTCGGGGCCGACGAACGGCTCCATCATCTTGGCGCCCTCGGCCGCGGTGACCATGCCGTAGAGGTCGTCCCGCCCGGGCGGCCCCGGTTCCGACGCCACCCACATGGGGCGACCCGCGAGCGTGTCCTGCAGGCTGTTGGCTCCGGTCTGGGTGAGCTGCATCGCCAGCGCGGCGCCGTGCCGGTGCACCCGACGCGCCGCCTCCTGCCATCCCGGCACGTGGCGGTCGTCGGAGATCGCGGTCTGGCGCGCGTTCGAGCACCCCACCGGGAACGACACCGCCACCGACCCGAGCATCACCATCGCCAGGCCGCCCCGCGCGCGTGCCTCGAGGTACGCGAGCTGCGCCTCCGACACCATGCCGTCGAGATCGCCGAGGTCTTCGCCCATCGGCGCCATCAGCATGCGGTTGCGCAGCTCCAGCGCGCCGATGCGCCCGGGCGCGAGCAGGTGCGGGTACGCGCTCACGCTGCTCACGTCATGTACTCGCCCGAGTTCACGTAGAGGGTCTGGCCGGTGATCATGCGGGCGCGGTCGGAGCAGAGGAACACCGCCGACTCCGCCACGTCCTCGTCGGCCGGGATCTCACCGAGCGGCATGTTGGCGGTGATCTCGCCGATCGCCTCCTCCTCGGTGATGCCGCGATCGGCCACCTGCCACTGCACGTACATCTGCACCGGTGGACCCCACATCCACGTGGGCACCACGGTGTTCACCCGGATCCTGCGGGGGCCGAGCGCCTTGGCGAGGTGGTACATCGCCGCGCGCAAGGCGCCCTTCGACGACGCGTAGGCGAGCTGCTCCATCACCGGCGGCAACACCGAGCTCTGCGAGCCGATGAGCACGATCGATCCGCCGCGGTCGCCCATCGCCTCCGCCATGGCAGTGATCACGTGCATGGACCCGACGACGTTGGTGCCGAGGACCGCATGCCAGTCGTCGTCGCTCGTGCCCTCGAGTCCGGCGAGCAGGCCGTCGTAGGCGGCGACCTGGACGACGCCGTCGACCCCGCCGAAGCGGTCGACCGCGAGCTTCGCCAGGGCCCGGCACTGCTCGACGTCACCGATGTCGGTGGGCAGCTGCGCCACCCGATCACCGCTCGGATCCACTTCGGCGGCGATCGCGGCGAGCTTGTCGGCGGTGCGGGCCGCGAGGACCGCGTTGCCGCCGTCGCGCAGCACCAGCTTCGCGACCTCTCCGCCGAGGCCGGGTCCCACCCCGGTCACGACCACCGTCTTGCCCTCGAGGATCATCGTCGCCTCCTGTGCGCCTGCGGACCCCACGTTCTACTGCGCGCGGGCGCCCCCGTGCGCGGGCGGAGTTGCGACGCGTGGTTGGGACGACGATCCTACGCCGGTGCCGGTGTACGTGTCGCTCCTGCGCGCGGTCAACGTCGGTGGTCGCACGATCCCGATGTCGGACCTGCGTGCGCTC
>DASUAS010000320.1:0-15048 GCA_035763625.1 Acidimicrobiia bacterium | reverse complement strand
GGGCCTCCTTCACCTGGAGCACGATGCGGTCCGGTACCCCGTCTACCGGGGTTGCGGACTCGAGCAGGACGACCCAGCAGCGGGTGCCCACGCTCCCCACCCCGACGACGCGGCGAGCCACGTCGACCACCTGGAAGCGATCGAAGAGGAATCGCCGTTCGTCGCTCAGGGACTCTCGGTAGCCGGCGACGGTGGCCTCGACATCGGCGATGCCGGGCTCGAGGTCGTCGAGGTGGACGACGATCGGAGGATCGTCGCGGAAGCGGGGCCGACCGTCGCGGTCCGTGGTGAGCCGGGCGACCGCACGCACGTGATCCTTGCGGAGCGCACGGGTGACGTCGCGCGCGGCCTGGGCCCGGTAGCGCTTCGGGAAGTGCGCGATCAGGTCGTCGGCCGTTGTACGTTCGTACCAGACGTCGAGCGTGCGCATGCCCGCGTACTGGTCGACATACTCCCGGTACACGCGCGCCGCTTCGAGGACCACCTCGTCGCGCTGGGCTGCACGGAACCCGTGCTCGCGGGCGACGACGTGCAGGCTCGCGGCCAGCCGCTTGAGGTCCCACTCCCACGGTCCGCGGTCGGTCTCGTCGAAGTCGTTGATGTCGAAGACGATGTTGCGCTCGGGCGTGGCGAACGTGCCGAAGTTGGCGACGTGTGCGTCTCCGCACGCCTGCACGGTGAGGCCGGTGACCGGGGTGCTCGCGAGGTCCATGGCCATGATCGCGGCCCCACCCCGGAAGAACGCGAACGGCGAAGCGGCCATCCGTGCGTAGCGCAGGGGCACGAGCTCTTCGACACGGGTGCGCGCCTGTTCCTCGAGCACCTCGATCGGGTCGCGGTCGCGCGCTTCGACGTCCCACTCCGCGTGTGCCGAGCGCGGCACGTCGGCGCGCTGCGATCTTCCCGCGTCGCGTCGATCGGCCACTCTGGTCGCGCCGCTCACGCGGCGGACCCTAGTCTCGCCGAGTGCGCCGTTCGTCCCCGCTCGTGGTCGTCGTCGCGGTCGCGTGCGCGACGTTCGGACTCGGCGTGGAGACGGCGGGGGCGGCAGCGAGCGCGCCCCTCCGCGGCACCAACTGGGTCCTCACCGACCGGGTGTCGATCGGCACACCACTCGACGACGTCGCGGTCAACGCGGTCTTCGGCGCGACGCGGGTCGAGGGCAGCTCCGGGTGCAACGGTTACAGCAGCTCCTACACCACCCACCGTGGGCGCATGTCGATCGAGAACGACGGAGTGAGCACGCAGATCGCGTGCGGTGGCGCAGCGGACAGGGTCGAGCAGAAGTACCGGGCTGCGTTGCTCCGAGTGGGCCGCTTCCGCATCCATGGCACGACGCTGACGCTCTCCACCCGCGCCGGCCGTCGTCTCCTCGTGTACCGGGCGTCGAAGGGCGCGGCGGCGCTGCGGGGATCGTGGGACGTGAACAGCGTCTACACCGGCACCGCGGTCTCGTCCCCGGTGCCCGGGAGCACGCTCACGCTGGAGTTCGCGTCCAAGCAGGTGTCAGGCAAGAGCGGATGCAACACGTTCGGCGGGCCGTTCGAGGTGAACGGGACGGACGGGATCTCGATCGGACCGCTCGGGACGACGTTGATCGGGTGCGTCGACCCTGCCATCAGCGCGCAGGAGCAGGAGTACCTCGCCGCGCTCGGTCTGGCGAAGACCTACCGCGTCACCGGCGACACGCTCACCCTGTTCCGTGCCGGCGACACCATCGCCGTCACTGCCCAGCGCACCTCGACCTGAGGCGTTCCCCGAACGAACCGACGTCAGCAGGGCGGAACAGTTCCGCCGAACTGACACCGGTTGGGAGGCTGGGGGAACGGTCAGTTCCTCTGGTCGAAGGCGACCTTGATGGCGCCGGAGCTGTCCTGGGTGGCGAGTACGGTGAACGCGTCGCGCCACGACTCGTCGAGCGGGAAGGTGTGGGTGAGCATCCCGCTGAGGTCGATGCGGCCGGCTTCGACCAGGTCGAGGTAGTGATGGATGCCGTGCTTGCGCACGCCGTCGACCTCCTCGATGCCGAACGCGTTCGAGCCCACCCAGCTCAGCTCCTTGAAGTAGAGCGGCGTGTACTCCCAGTTCGTCGTGCCGTGCACGCCAGCCTTCACGATCGTGCCGTGCGCCTTCAGTAGCCGGACACCCACCTCGAGCGTCTCCTTCTTCGAGATGGTGTCGTACACGACGTCGATCCCGCCGGGGAACGCCATCGGCAGCCCCGTGTGCGACGCCAGCCGTCCGCCCGACCACTTGGCCGCCTGTTCGATGACCGACTCGGCCGGCTCGTGGGCGAACACCTCGTGCGCGCCGAGCTTGCGGGCGAGGTCGGCCTGCGCGCCGAAGCGCGCGACCACGCCGACCTCGACGTCGGGGTAGAGCGCGCGCAGGATCGCAATCGCGCACGAACCGAGCGCGCCCGCGCCGTACACGAGCACCTTCCCACCGGAAGGAGGCCTGTGCCGGGTGACCGCGTGCAGCGACACCGCGAACGGGTCGGCGAACACGGCGACTTCGTCCGCGATCGAGGCGGGCACCGGGAAGAGCATCGACGGATGCGCGGGCATGAGGTTGGCCCAGCCACCGGGCACGTCACTCGACGTCCCGATGTGGATGCCGGGCGCGAGCGGCGGCGTCTGGAAGTTCCAGCAGAGGCTGAGATCGCCGGCCTCGCACGCGGGGCAGACCGGTGACACGCCGCGCGGGACGCACGACAGCCAGGGGTTGAGCACGACGCGGTCACCGACCTCGACCCCCTCGGCTTCGGGCCCGAGCGCGACCACTTCGGTGACGACCTCGTGGCCGAGCACCTGCGGCATCGACGAGAACTCGCGCATGGGGTTCTCGGCGCCGCCCTCACCCCAGTCCATGAACACCTGCTTGGCGTCGGAGCCGCAGATGCCGGTGAGCCGCGGCGCGGTGATCACCCAGTCCGGGCGGAGGAAGCCGGGATCCGGCATCTCCACGTAGTCCATCGGCGTGCGCTCGAGTGCAGCGAGCAACGGGTTGTCGGTCGTGATCTCGCCGTTGCGCGGCGCGACGCCGAACAGCAGTGCTCGCACGTGGTCCCCCTCGTTCGGATTCCGGTCGGTTCGCCGCCATGCTCGCGGCCGCCCTGCAACCGGGTCAAAACACGAGCTCGCGGTCGCGTGGCGCGCACACCGCGCGCCGCGGCTCCTTGCCTCGATGCGGTCTCCGTGCCAGGGTGCCCGATGACCGAGGCGAGCGACGTCGGGCGCCGGCACCCATCGCTCGGGCCCGTGCTCGTCGCCGGCGCAACCGGATACCTCGGCCGGCACCTCGTCGAGCGCCTGGCCGCCGACGGCGCATGGGTGCGCGCCCTCGCCCGGCGGCCCGAACAGGCGAAGGCGCTCGACGCTGCGAGCGACGTGTTCATCGGCCAGGTGACCGAGCCCTCCACGCTGCACGGGATCGCCGACGGCATCGAGACGGTCTTCTCGTCGATCGGCATCACCCGCCAACGAGACGGCGTCGGCTATGACGACGTGGACTACGGCGGCAACCTCGCCCTGCTGCGCGAAGCCGAGCGCGCGGGCGTCGAGCGCTTCGTCTACGTGTCGGTGCTCCACGGACGCGACCTCCGCGATCGGGTGCGGCTCGCGGCCGCCAAGGAGCGGTTCGTCGACGCGCTGAGGAGCTCACCGATCGCCGGGACGGTCATCCGACCGCCGGGATACTTCTCCGACATGACCGCGTTCCTCGACATGGCGCGGAAGGGACGGGCATACCTGCTCGGACACGGCGACCACCGGATGAACCCGATCTCGGGATCGGACCTCGCCCGGCAGTGCGTGGACGCGGCCCGCACCGGCGTCGACGAGCTCGCGGTCGGCGGTCCGGACACGCTCTCCCACACCGAGATCGCGCGGCTCGCGTTCACCGCCGCCGGCACCGAGCCACGGCTGCGACACGTTCCGCTCGGCGTCGCCCGCGCCGCGGTGGCCGTCGCCGCTCGGGTCACGCCGGAGCGGGTGTACGGACCGCTCCAGTTCTTCGTCGCGGTCATGGGCGACGACATGGTCGCGCCGGTCAGCGCGGGCGCCGACCACCTCGCCGAGTTCTTCCGCGCCGAAGCCGAACGCCCTCGAACGACGAGCTGAACCAACGACAACGCCCACACGCCCGGGCGAATGCGGGCTCCGCCGGCGCCCGACCGCAGGACGGAGTGAGCGGGAGCGAACGACGGGGAAGAGACGCGTCAGTACCCGAGGCGGTCGAGCGCGTGCGCGCGGCGCTGCCAGTCGCGCTCGACCTTCACCTTGGTCTCGAGGTGCACGTGGGCACCGAACAGGGCTTCGAGCTCCTGGCGCGCGAGGGTGCCCGCCTCGCGGATGACCGCGCCGCCCTTGCCGATCACCATGCCCTTCTGCGAGTCGCGCTCCACCAGCACCTTCACCTCGTAGCGCAGGACGTCGTCGTCGCGCTCGGGATCCAGCTCCTCGGCGGTGACGGTGATGGAGTGGGGCAGCTCGTCACGGGCCACGCGCAGCAGCTTCTCGCGCACGAGCTCCGCGACGAGGAACGTCTCGGGCTGGTCGGTCACGACACCACCCGGGTAGTACTCCGGACCTTCCGGCAGCCGCGCTTCGAGCTCGCCGACGAGCGCGTCGACACCGTCGCCGGTCTCGCTCGACAGCGGCACGTAGGCGTCGAAGTCGCCGAGCACGGCCGACGCCGCGGCGAGCTGCTCCCCGACCGCGGCGCGCGTGGCGAGGTCGGTCTTGCTCACCACCAGCACCTTGGGCGTCGCGACCTGTTGCACGAGGTCGGCGACGAAGCGGTCGCCGGGTCCGATCGGCGCGTGTGCCTCGATGAGCAGGCAGACGACGTCGACCTCTTCGAACGTGGCGCGGGCACGGACGTTGGTGCGCTCACCCAGCAACGTGCGCGGCTTGTGGATGCCGGGCGTGTCGAGGAGCACGAGCTGGGACGCGGGCGTCGTGCGGACGCCTCGGATCTGGGTGCGCGTGGTCTGCGGTCGGTCGGACACGATGGCGACCTTCGTGCCCACCAGGCGGTTCACCAGCGTCGACTTGCCCACGTTGGGCCGGCCGACCAGAGAGACGAAGCCAGACCGGAACTGGCCGCGGAACGCTTCGTCGACGCCGGTCACGACGGCGGCACGTCGACGACGGTGCCGGCGGCACCGTTCGTCTCCACCGCGTCCGTCGGCGCGGTCTCCGGGGCCTTCCGGATGTGCACCGTACCGATGCGCCGTTCCTGCACGTCCTCGGCGGTGAGCTCGAGATCTCCGAAGCGCACGGTCTCACCGTCGTCGGGCACGTGCCCGAGGAGGTTCAGCACCAGTCCGCTGATCGTGTCCCACTCGGCGTCGGGGAGGTCGACGCCGAGCTCGTCGCTCGCGTCGTCGATCGGCATGCGCCCGGGCAGGCGCACCGAGCCGTCGTCGCAACGCTCGACGCCCGGACGCTCGACGTCGTACTCGTCGGCGATCTCACCCACGATCTCCTCGAGCAGGTCCTCCATCGTGACGATGCCCGACGTCGATCCGTACTCGTCGACCACGACCGCCATGTGGAAGTGCTCGGTCTGCATCTCGCGCAGCAGCTCAGCCACGCGCTTCTGCTCGGGGACGAAGGTCGCGGGCCGCGCCGCGGTGCGCACCTGCTGATCACCCTCGCCGGCCCGCGCCCGGCGCACGAGGTCCTTCAGGTACACGAGTCCGCCGATGTCGTCACCCTCACGCGCGGGCATGCGCGAGAAGCCACCTTCGATGGCGGTTTCGATGGCATCCTCGATGGTGTCGTCGCAGTCGACGGTGACGACGTCGGGGGTCGGTTGCATCACCTCGCGCACGACGGTGTCGCCGAACTCGAAGATCGAGTGGATGAGCGCCTGCTCCTCGCGCTCGATCGACTCCTCGCTCGCGGCGACGTCGGCCATCGTACGGATCGCCTCCTCGGTGACGAACGGTCCCTCCTTCAAGCCCTTCCCGGGGAGGATCACGTTCGCGATGCCGATGAGGAGACGCGAGAGCAGGCGCAGCGGTGCGAACTGGGTGAGGAACCAGAGCATCGGCGTGACCGCGAGCGCCGCGCGCTCGGTGTGCTGCACCGCGAACGTCTTCGGCGCCACCTCGCCGATCACGAAGAACAACAGGATCTGGAGCACGATGCCGATCACGACCCCCCACGCCCCCGCGGTGCCCTCGAGGAGGACACCGATCAGGGTTGCGGAGGTGAGCTGCGACACGAGCACGAGGAACAGGACGGAGTTGAGCGTCTGCTCCGGCTGTTCGAGCATGACCGCCAGTCGTCCCGCACGCGCGTTGCCCTCTTCCTCGAGCGCCAGCACGCGGATGCGACTCATGCGCACGAACGCGGTCTCGGCCACGGCAAGGAAGATCGAGAGGACGAACAGGACGACGACCACCGCCAGGACGATCCAGTCGGCCCCACCCATGTGCGCCGTCCTCAGCCTTCGAGCTGCCGGAAGCGGTCCAACAGCTCTCGTTCACGGCGTTGCATCGAAGCCGCCTCGCGTTCGTCGGCGTGGTCGTACTGCAGCAAGTGCAGCACACCGTGCACGACGAGGAGCGCGAGCTCGTCGTCGACGGTGCCGGCGTGGGTGGGCGCTTGGCGCTCGGCGACCGTCGGGCACACGACGACGTCGCCGAGCACGATCGGCGGGTCCGCCGGTTCGGTGGCGCTCCCGGGTCCGCGCCCGCCGGTGTCGGGGTAGCGGCCGCTCGGGAGGTGCTCGTCGTCGATCGGGAACGAGAGCACGTCGGTCGGACCCTCGCCGCCCAGGAAGCGACCGTTGAGGTCGGTGATCGCGTCCTCGTCGACGAAGATCAGCGACACCTCCGCGTCGGCGGGCGCACGTTCCTCGGCCAGCACCATGCGCGCGAGGCGGAGCCAGCGGGCCAGGTCGACCTCGACGGACGACTGCTCGTCGGACGCGAAGACGGCCATCAGTTCGGGTCGGTCGCCCGCTCGTAGGCGTTCACGATGTCCTGGACGATCTTGTGGCGTACGACGTCGTGAGCGTCAAGCTCGACGAACGCGAGGTCGGGGATGCCGTCGAGGATGTCGCGCACCGCGAGCAGGCCGCTGCGGCCGCGCCCCTCGGGCAGGTCGATCTGGGTGACGTCGCCGGTGACGACGATCTTGGAGCCGAACCCGAGCCGGGTGAGGAACATCTTCATCTGCTCGGGCGTGGTGTTCTGCGCCTCGTCGAGGATGATGAACGAATCGTTCAGCGTGCGACCGCGCATGAACGCGAGCGGCGCCACCTCGATGGTGCCGCGCTCCATGAGCCGGGTGACGACCTCGGGCTCGAGCATGTCGTAGAGCGCGTCGTAAAGGGGGCGGAGGTACGGATCGACCTTGGCCAGGATGTCGCCGGGGAGGAACCCGAGTCGCTCCCCCGCTTCGACCGCGGGCCGGGTGAGGATGATCCGGTTGATCTCCTTGGCCTGGAGCGCCTGCACCGCGAGCGCGACCGCGAGGTAGCTCTTCCCCGTGCCGGCGGGGCCGATCCCGAACGTGACCGTGTGGCTGCGCACCGCGTCGACGTAGCGCTTCTGGCCCGCGGTCTTCGGTCGGACCGGCTTGCGCCCGCGCAGCACCTCGGTGGTGAGCACCTCGGTGGGCCGTTGGTCGGCCTTCAACATCTGGATGCTCCTGCCCACGCCCTCGCGGTCGAGGACGTGACCCGCCTCGAGCAGCGCCACCATCTCCTCGAAGAGACGTCCGACGCGATCGGCCTCGACCTCGTCGCCCCGGATCGTGATCTCGTTGCCGCGGACGTGGATCTCCACCGGGAACGCGTCCTGCACGAGCCGCAGCAATTCGTCGCGCTGACCGAGCAGGCCCACCATCAGGTGGTTGCCCGGTACGAGGATCTTGACCTGGGTCGGCGACGGTGCTGGCACGACATTCGGAGCGTAGCCGGGCGACGCGCTTCCCCCGTCGCCCGATCCCGCTCACTCCGTCCCAGCGGTGAGACCGGGTGGGTGATCAGGCAGTTGCTGACGCGCGGAGGCCGAGCTCGTCGAGCCGGCTGCCGAGATCTTCGGGGCTGCGTCCCATCACCGCGGCGAGGACGCGCAGGTCGTCGCTGCGGATCGTCAGCATCTGCCCGTTGAAGTCCTGTCGCTGCAGCTGGATGGTGGCCGCGTAGCGAGCGATCACCGCGGCGTCGTCGTCCTCGATCTCGTGCAGCCGGACGAGGTCGATGGTGAAGCCGTCACCGGCCATCCCGATCGGCTCGGTGAGGTCGATCTCGAGGTCGTGGGCTCCCTTCGGCAGGAGCTGATCGGGTGGCACCCGGTACAGCTCGGCCAGGCGCAGCAGCCGCGGCACCGAGATGGCACGCTCGCCGCGTTCGTAGGCACCGAGCACGGAGGCCTTGAACTCCTGGTCGGACCGCGCTTCGACGTCGTGCAGGGACAAACCCTTCTGCCGCCGGATCGCGCGCAGGCGTTCTCCGACGTGGCGCCCGTCGTCTCGTTCCATCGTGCTCTCGAGCCCCCTGTGCCTTCTCGCCCCGCGTGGGACCCTACCACTGAGTGACGCTCGTCACCACTCTCTGCGGTCATGAGGAGGGGGAGAAATGCCGCGGCGGCCAGCCAACGCGGCGGCCGCCGCGATCGCCGCGGTCTCCGCACGGAGGACGAAGGGTCCGATCGCAAGGCGGGGGGCCGCACCGAAGCACCGGAGCTCCTCGTCGTCGAACCCGCCCTCGGGCCCGACGGCCACGATCCACTCGCCGCCGGGCGGATCGGAGAGGTCGACCGCGGGGACGCCCTCGGGGGCTGCGACCACGAGGCCGGCGAGGCGGCCCAGCTCGGCCGGCGCCACCGGGCCGTCGACCACGGGGACGCGAGCCCGGCGCGACTGCATCGCGGCCTCGCGCGCCACCCGCTCGAGCCGCGTGCACGCGGCCGCGACCTTGTCGTCGTCCCAGTGCACGACCGAACGGGCCGCCTCCACCAACATGATCCGGTCGGTGCCCAGCTCGGTCAGCTTCTGCACTGCCAGCTCGGGTTTCTGTCCCTTGGTGAGGGAGCACGCGACCGTCAGGCGCGGGATGAGCGGCGGCTCGCGGCCGACGAGCGTCGTCGCCTCGAGGACGACCGCACCCGCCGCGCTCTCGACCACGGAGTACGCGCGCCAACGACCGTGGCCATCGGCCACCGTGACCGCTTCACCGACGCGCACCCGCCGGGCGCGCTGCAGGTGGTGGCCGTCGTCACCGTCGATCGTGATGCGGTCGTCGAGCCGCGCCGCGAACACGTGGGCGGTGGCCGCGTACCGCGCCGCGAGCAAGACCGGCGGTTCGACCGGCGGCGCCATCGAGGCGAGCGGAGCGCTACTGGAACGCGGAGCGGAGGCGGGAGAACATGCGCTTGTCCTGCACGTTCGCGACCTCCTCGCCGCGCATCTCCGCGAACGAGCGCACGAGCTCGTCCTCCTCGTTCGAGAGCCGGGTGGGCACCTCGACGTCGACGCGCACGAGCAGGTCGCCCCGTCCCCGACCGCGCAGCGCGGGGATCCCGCGACCCTTGAGCCGGAAGACGTGACCCGGTTGCGTGCCGGGCGTGACGATGAGCTCCTCGACGCCCTCGAGCGTCTCGACGTCGAGGTGCGTGCCCAGGGTGGCCTGCGTGAACGCGATCTTGCGCACGTGGAGCAGGTCCTCGCCCTGACGTTCGAAGCGCGGATCGGGTGCGACTCGCACGGTCACGTAGAGGTCGCCGGGTACTCCGCCTCGTGGTGCCGCGGGTCCGCGACCGGCGAGGCGCAGCCGTTGGCCGTCGTCGACCCCCGCCGGAACCTCGACGTCGATGGACTTGCTGGAACGCACCCGGCCGTCGCCGCGGCACTCGCGGCACGGCGTGGGGATCCGGCTCCCGGTCGCGCTGCACGCGACGCACGGCGCGGCGGTGACGATCTGCCCGAGGATCGAACGCCGCACCTCGCGCACCTCGCCGGCCCCTCCGCAGACGTCGCAGCGCGCCGGGTGCGTCCCGGGCTCGCACCCCGAGCCCTCGCACCGCTCGCACGCGACCGGCAGGCGCACCTCGACCGTCGCGGTGACGCCGAACGCCGCCTGCGCGAGCTCCAGGTGCACGACCGCTTCGGCGTCGGGCGCACGCGCGGGCGCCGCTTGGCGGTTCCCGAAGGGATCACCGCCGAAGAAGGCGTCGAAGATGTCACCGAAGCCGAAGGCGTCGCCACCCGGGCCGGCGCCGCCTCCGCCGCGCGCGCCGTCGTCGCCGAAGAGGTCGTAGCGCCGGCGCCGCTCCGGATCCTTCAGCGTCTCGTAGGCGACGTTGATCTCCTTGAACGTCGCCTCGGCGTCGGGATCCGGGTTGCTGTCGGGGTGGTACTGGCGGGCCAGCGCGCGGTAGGCGCGCTTGATCTCGTCGTCGGTCGCGTTGCGGGCGACCCCCAGCGTTTCGTAGTGGTCGCTCACGACAGGACGTCTCCGAGTTGCTGCGAGATGGCTTCGACCGCGGCGAGCGCCTGGCGGTAGTCCATGCGTGTGGGACCGAGCACGCCGACGGTGCCCGCGACCTCGCCGTCGACCTTGTAGGGCGCAACGACGATCGAGCAGTCGCGCAGCTCGTCGATGGAGTTCTCGGAACCGATGCGCACGGTGGTGGCGCCCTGGTCGAGCAGGTCGTGCACCAGCGACACCACCTCGACCTGGCGCTCGAGCAGCTCGAGCAGCCGCGCCGCGCTGTCGGTGGTGGGGAACGCCTCGTGCTCGGCCGCGATCCGGCTGGCGCCGCCCACGTAGAGCGGTTCGAGCAGCTCCTGCTCCGCCCGGGCCGCGAGCGCGTCGCGCGCCTCGCGCGCCAGCGTGTCCGCCGCGGGGCCGGCGACCGGTCGCAACTCGGGCAGGCGGTTCCAGCGCGCGCCCGAGAGCTGCGTGTCGATGACGGCCGCGGCGGTGGCGACGGTGGCGTCGTCGGATTCGCCGGTCACGTGGAGGATCGACTTCTCGACCCGCCCGTTCGAGAGGATCGCCAGCGCGAGCACGAGCGACGGCTGGAGCACGACCAGCTGGACGGTGCGCACGGTCGCAGCCTCGACGTGTGGGCCGACGACCATCGCGGTGTGCGTGCTCACCCGGGCGAGGAGGTGGCTGGTCTCGTGCAGCAGCTCCTCGAGCACCTGGTGGGCCGACTGGAAGAGGGTGAAGAAGTCGGACACGACCCGTCGCTGCGCGGGCGCGAGCCCGGGCTGACCGTCGAAGTTGTCGACGAAGAAGCGGTAGCCACGGTCGGTCGGCACCCGGCCGGCCGACGTGTGCGGCTGGACGAGGTAGCCCTCGCGCTCGAGGATGGTCATGTCGTTGCGCACCGTGGCGCTCGAGACCCCGAGGTTGCGCGAGCGCGCGATGGTCTGCGAGCCCACGGGCTGGGCGGTGGTGATGTGCTCCTCCACGATCGCTCGGAGGATCGTCGCCTTGCGGTCGTCGAGCTCCATTGGCACTCGATTCTACCGAGTGCCAGCGCGTACGGTCGGGCGATCGAGCGCAGCCATGAGGCGCGTGGCCACCTCGTTGCCCAGCAGCCGGCCCCGGCGCGTGAGGACGGCACGGTCACCGCCGCACTCGAGCAGGCCGGCGGCGGAGAGGTCGGCGAGGCACGCGTCCACCCGGAGAGGATCGGCCCCGGAGACCGGAAGCTTGATCCCGGCAGCGGTGCGCAGCCCGAGCATGGTGGCCTCGGCGACCCGGGCCCGCGGATCGAGGGTCTCCTCGCCCGCCTCCGCCGACCGTCCGGTGGTGATCGCCTCGACGTAGCGCTCCGGGGTGCGCACGTTCCACCAGCGCCGACCCGCGGTGTGCCCGTGGCCGGCGCAGCCGACCGCGGTGTAGTCGCCGCCCCGCCAGTACAGGAGGTTGTGCCGGCACTCCTCGCCCGGGCGGGCCCAGTTCGAGACCTCGTACCAGGGGCGGCCGGTGGCGGTGAGGCAGTCGTCGGCGAGCTCGTACTTCTCCGCCTGGTCGTCGTCGTCGGGGGCGGCCCGCTCGCCCGCGCTCACCGCCTTCCCCAGCGGCGTGCCCGCCTCGACCGTGAGCGCGTACGCGCTGACGTGGCCGGGGTCGAGCGCGAGCGCGGCGTCGAGCGTGGCGGCCCAGTCGTCGACCGTCTCACCCGGGGTGCCGTAGATGAGGTCGACGTTGTACCGGTCGATGCCGGCGGCCCGGGCGGCGTCGACCGCGCGCGCGACGTTGTCGGGATCGTGCGTCCGACCGAGCGCGACGAGCACGTGGGGCCGCATCGACTGCACGCCGAACGAGAGTCGGTTCACCCCCGCCGCCGCGTACGCCCGCAGCTTCTCCACGTCGACGGAGTCGGGGTTGCACTCGACCGTGACCTCGGCGTCGGACGCGCGCGGGATCACGTCGAGGATGGACGTGAGCTGCGATGCGGCGAGCAACGACGGCGTACCGCCACCGAAGAACACGGTGTCGACCGGCGCGAGGTCGCGCTGGCGGAGGTCGCGCGCGCACGCGTCGACGTACGCGTCGACGAGGTGGCCACGGTCGGTCCAGGTCGCGAAGTCGCAGTAGTCGCAGCGCGCCGCGCAGAAGGGGATGTGCACATACACGCCGGAACGGTCCGGGCGCGGGAGCATCAGTCGTCCAGGGTCAGCGCGGCCACGAACGCCTCCTGAGGGACTTCGACGCGCCCGATCTGCTTCATGCGCTTCTTCCCCTCCTTCTGACGTTCGAGGAGCTTGCGCTTGCGGGTGACGTCACCGCCGTAGCACTTGGCGATGACGTCCTTGCGCTTCGCCTTCACCGTCTCGCGGGCGATGATGCGCCCGCCCACCGCGGCCTGGATGGGCACGTCGAACAGCTGGCGCGGGATCAGCTCGCGCAGCTTCTCGGTCATCCGCCGCCCGTAGTCGTACGCCTTGTCGCGGTGCACGATGGTGGAGAACGCGTCGACCGGCACGTTGTTGAGGAGCACGTCGACCTTCGAGAGCTTCGACGCCCGGTAGCCCGCGGGCTCGTAGTCGAGGCTCGCGTACCCGCGGGTGCGCGACTTCAACTGGTCGAAGAAGTCCATCACGATCTCGGCCAGGGGCAACTGGTACACGAGCTCGACCCGCTCCTCCGACAGGTACTCCATGCGGGCCATCTCGCCGCGCCGCTGCTGGCACAGCTCCATGATCGGCCCGATGTACTCCGTGGGCGTGAGCACGGTGACGGTGACGTAGGGCTCCTCGATGTTGGCGATCTCGTTGGGCGTCGGCATCGCTGACGGGTTGTCGACGATCTCGATGCTCCCGTCGACCAGTTCGAGCTGGTACTCGACGTTGGGCGCGGTCGCGACCAGCGAGAGGTCGTACTCGCGCTCGAGCCGTTCGCGCACGATCTCCATGTGGAGCAGGCCGAGGAAGCCGCACCGGAAGCCGAAGCCGAGCGCGCCCGACGTCTCGGGCTCGTACGTGAACGACGAGTCGTTGAGCCGCAGCTTCTCGAGCGCCTCCCGCAGCTCCGCGTACTCGTCGCCGTCGACCGGGTAGAGGCCGCAGAACACCATCGGCTTCGGATCGCGGTATCCCTCGAGCGCCTCGCCCGGCTGCGCGGCGGTGGTGACCGTCTCACCCACACGCGCCTGACCGACGTCCTTGATCCCCGCGATGAGGTAGCCGACCTCACCCGGACCGAGCGCCGCGACCGGGGTGTTGGCCGGGAGCCGTACGCCGATCTCCTCGGCGTCGTGCGTGGCCTTCGCCTGCACGTAGCGCAAGCGGGCGCCACTGCCGAGCGTGCCGTTGAACACTCGCACCGAGCTCACGACCCCGCGGTACGCGTCGTACACGGAGTCGAAGATCAGCGCCTGCAGCGGTGCGTCGGCGTCTCCCTTCGGGGGCGGGATCCGTGCCACCAGCGCGTCGAGCAGCTCGGACACGCCGGCACCGGTCTTGGCCGAGATGCGCAGGATCTCGTCGGCCGGGATGCCGAGGACGTGCTCGATCTCGCCCGCGACCCGGTCGGGCTCGGCGGCGGGGAGGTCGATCTTGTTCAGGGCGGCGACGATGGTGAGGTCGTGCTCGAGCGCCAGGTAGCAGTTGGCCAGGGTCTGGGCCTCGATGCCCTGTGAGGCGTCGACGAGCAGCAGCGCGCCCTCGCACGCGGCGAGGCTGCGCGACACCTCGTAGCCGAAGTCGACGTGACCGGGTGTGTCGATCAGGTGCAGCACGTGGTCGGCCCAGCGCAGCCGGACGTTCTGGGCCTTGATGGTGATGCCGCGCTCGCGCTCGAGGTCCATCGAGTCGAGGTACTGGGCCCTCATCTCACGGGGGTCGACCGCGCCGGTGAGCTCGAGGATGCGATCGGCGAGGGTCGACTTCCCGTGGTCGACGTGGGCGACGATGCTGAAGTTGCGGAACTGCTCGAGCCCGGGCACACCCCATTCTCCCCGCCCCGGAGGGGTTGGGACGAAACCCCTGGTGCCCTGCTACTCTGGGCGGTCGCTCGCACGCCGTCTCACCACCCCCGTTCTCAGCTGGAGCACTGCACGCGCATGGCCAACATCAAGAGCCAGATCAAGCGGAACCGCTCGAACGAGCGTCGGCGGCTGCGCAACCAGCACGTGCGCTCCGAGCTCAAGACCCGGGTGAAGACCGCCACGCTCGCGATGGAAGCGGGCAGCGACGACGCCCCCGAGGCCGTCCGCCAGGCGCAGAAGCGGATCAACAAGGCCGCGTCGAAGGGCCGGATCCACAAGAACCAGGCCGCCCGCCGCACCTCGCGCCTGATGAAGAAGGCCGTCACCAGCGCCGAGTAGGCGCTCCGAGCACGCCGCCAAAGCCACGCGATCTGGCACGCTGGCATTCCGAATCGCGCCGTTTCAGCCGCGGCGGGAGCGACCGCCTCCAGTCCTCGCCGCGAGGCGGGCCAGGCGCACCACCAGCACCTCCATCACCGCCTGCTCGGGGATGCCGCGCGCGCCCTTGAGGTCGAGGTCGGCCTGGAACAGCGCGTCGAACGCCTGGCGGATCCCGCCGCTGCCCAACGCCCGCGCCTGAC
>DASUAS010000319.1:0-4592 GCA_035763625.1 Acidimicrobiia bacterium | reverse complement strand
GGTTGGTGGAGGTGGGGCGGTGAACGTGCCGTGGCCGTCGAGGTCGTAGCGGGCGCGGCCGACGAGGACCTCGCCGACGACGCGGTCGGGCGTCTCCCACTCGACGTCGAGGCCGACCGGGACGCGTTCGCCGCGGTCGCTCGCCGCGGCTTCGGCCGCGGAGTCGAAGCGGACGCCGAACGCCTCGAGCCCAACGCTCCAGTGCTCACCCGGCGTCTCGCACAGCAGCTCGGCCCAGAGGCCCTCGGCCCGCACCACGACCACGTCGTCACGACGGGGCGCGGGGACGTCGTCGTCGCGCACCACCACCACACCGACCTCGGGCACGACGACCTGCGCGTGGAACGACGCAGCCGGTCTGGAGTGGCGGTCGTCCGCGACCGTCAGTCGGAGTGCTCCACTGATGCCCTGGTCGTCGGCGAAGTCGAACGACCAGCGCTTCATCGAGTCGTTCGCGTCACCCGATGAGGCCGAGCGAGCGGACCTCGTCGCGCTCGTCGACGAGCTCCTTGGTGGTGATCTCGATCTTGCCCTTCGCGAAGTCGTCGTGCTCGATGCCCTCGACGACGGTCGTCGACTTCCCGTCGCTGCGCACCGGGAATCCGAACTGCAGGCCCTCGGGCACGCCGTACTCGCCGGTGCTGCAGACCGCCAGCGAGTGGAAGTCGTCGCCCGGCGTGGCGAAGTGCACGCTGTTCACCGAGCCGATGGCCGCGTGGGCGGCCGACGCCGCCGACGACGCGCCGCGCTTCTCGATCACCGCGGCCCCGCGCTTCTGCACGGTCTCGATGAACTCGCCCTGGAGCCACGCGGTGTCGGTGATGACCTCGGGGACGAGCTTCCCGTCGATGCGGGCGTGCGCGAAGTCGGGGAACTGCGTCGCCGAGTGGTTGCCCCAGATGGCGACGTTGCTGACCTGGCGTGAGAGGACCCCGGCCTTCTTCGCCAGCTGCGTCGTGGCCCGGTTCTCGTCGAGCCGGGTCATCGCGAACCAACGGTCGGCGGGCACGTCAGGAGCGTTCGAGCGGGCGATGAGGCAGTTGGTGTTGCAGGGGTTCCCCACCACCAGCACCCGCACGTCGCTGGCGGCGTGGTCGTTGACGGCCTGGCCCTGGGGCTTGAAGATCCCGCCGTTGACCGACAGGAGGTCGCCGCGCTCCATGCCCGCCTTGCGCGGGATCGAGCCGACGAGCAGCGCCCACGACGTGCCGTCGAACGCGGTCTTCAGGTCGGCGGTGGCCTCGATGCCGTGGAGCAGCGGGTGGGCGCCGTCCTCCAGCTCCATCACCACACCCTCGAGCGCGGGCAGCGCGGGCTCGATCTCGAGCAGGCGCAGCACCACCGGCTGCTCGGGTCCGAGGAGCTGACCGCTCGCGATCCGGTGGACGAGCGCGTAGCCGATCTGGCCCGCGGCGCCGGTGACGGTGACGTGGAGGGGGTTGGCAGCCATGCGGCCGAAATTACCCGTCGCTACGCGCCGGTCCCCGATCCGGCGGCCGCCGACGCCGGGCCCGACGGCGGGTCCGACACCACCGAGAGCAGCAGCTCGCGCGCCTCCGCCAGCTCGGCCATCCGCTCCGCGGCCCCGGTGCTCTCGGCGCCGTGATCGGGATGGGCGAGGCGGATGAGCCGGCGGAAGCGGTGCTGCACGTCGTCCCGCTCGATGGCGTGCCCGACCTGGAGGCCGAGCACCTCCATCGCCCAGCGCCGCTCGGACGGCACGCCGGCCCACTCGTCGACGCGGGGACCGATCCTCGCGGTGGTCCCGGGACGGGGAGGGCGCATCCCGGGGAGGCCCTGGTAGCGGCGACGCACCTCCAGGCCCTCGGGCAGCACCCCCGGCCGGGCGATGGCGGCCTCGACGAAGCGGAACACGATCGAACGCCCCGAGCTGGGCAGGCGGGAGCCGGCGATGAGCGCGCCGATGACCTGGGGGGACGGTGCCGCGTGGAGGTCGAGCTCGAGCACCGGTCGCACCGAGCCCCGCTCGACGGCCGCGCTCGTGATGCGATGGCGCGAGAGGTCGAGCCCGTGGGTGTCGCGCTGGAGGCGGTAGCGGAGGGCGATGCGCGGCACCGTCAGCTTTCCCCGCTTCGCCACGCGGACGAGCCGGTCGAGGGCGTCGACCTGCTCCTCGTCGAGCCCGGGCACGCACTCGGCGAGGACCGCGCCGATCAGCACCCCACCGAACGCGGCCCCGCTGGTGGGGAGGTAGCCGTCGTCGACCGCGACCCGGCGCGTGGGCATGTGCCTGCGCGTGTGCCGGATGTTGAGCTCGGCGAGCAGCACGGTGAGGGCCCTCCGACGGGAGTTCGGCGCCCAGGCTTCGTGTGGATGCGCGCCGCGCCCCAGATTACCGATGCGCCCCGGCCACCTCGGAGCGAGCGGGAGCGAGCGACAGGGGCGAGTCAGACGGCGTCGATGATCGCGTTGAAGCGGGCGCTCGGACGCATGGCCGCGGTGACGAGCTCGTCGTCGGGCTGGTAGTAGCCGCCCATGTCGACCGGCGCGCCCTGCACCGCGTTGAGCTCCCCGACGATCGCCTCCTCGTCGGCCGCGAGCGCTTCGGCGATGGGCGCGAACCGGGCCGCCAGCGCGGTGTCGGTGGTCTGGCCGGCCAGCTCCTGCGCCCAGTAGAGCGCCAGGTAGAAGTGGCTGCCGCGGTTGTCGAGCTCGTGCACCTTGCGCTTGGGGGAGCGGTTCTCGTCGAGCACCGACCCGGTGGCGCGGTCGAGCGTGTCGGCCAGCAGCGCTGCGGTGGCGTTGTCGGTCTTCTGCGCGAGGAACTCGAGCGACGCGGCCAGGGCGAGGAACTCGCCGAGCGAGTCCCACCGCAGGTGGTTCTCCTTCACGAACTGCTGCACGTGCTTCGGCGCCGAACCGCCGGCACCGGTCTCGAACAGCCCGCCGCCGTTCATCAACGGGACGATCGACAGCATCTTGGCGCTGGTGCCGAGCTCCATGATCGGGAAGAGGTCGGTGAGGTAGTCGCGCAGCACGTTGCCGGTCACCGAGATGGTGTCCTCACCGCGCCGGATTCTCTCGAGCGAGTACGCGCACGCATCGGCGGGCGCGAGGATCTCGATGGTGAGGCCGGACGTGTCGTGCTCCGGCAGGTACTCGCGCACCTTGGCGATCAGCTGCGCGTCGTGCGCACGCGTCTCGTCGAGCCAGAACACCACGTGGGAGCCGGTGAGGCGACCGCGCATGACGGCGAGGCGCACCCAGTCGCGCACAGGCGCGTCCTTCACCTGGCACGCACGCCACACGTCGCCCGCCTCGACCTCGTGCGCGAGCACGACGTCGCCGGCGCGGTTCACGACGCGCACGGTGCCGTCGACCGGGATCTCGAACGTCTTGTCGTGCGACCCGTACTCCTCGGCCTGTTGCGCCATGAGGCCGACGTTGGGCACCGAGCCCATGGTCGCCGGGTCGAACGCGCCGTGCGCCTGGCAGTCGGTGACCACCGCGGCGTAGACGCCCGCGTACGACGAGTCGGGGATCACCGCCAACGTGTCCTCGAGCTCGCCGGCCGCGTTCCACATCTTCCCCGAGTCGCGGATCATCGGCGGCATCGACGCGTCGACGATGATGTCGCTCGGGACGTGCAGGTTCGTGATGCCGCGGTCGGAGTCGACCATCGCCAGCGGCGGCCCGTCGTGCAGGCGCGCGGTGATCGCGCCTTCGATGGCGACACGCTCGGCGTCGGGGAGCGCGGCGACGCGCGTGAGCAGGTCGGCGAGGCCGTCGTTGGGGTTGACGCCGATGCGGTCGAAGGTGTCGCCGTACTTGGCGAACACGTCGGCGAAGTACGCCTTCACCGCGTGGCCGAAGATGATCGGGTCGGAGACCTTCATCATCGTGGCCTTGAGGTGGATCGAGAACAGCACGCCCTGCGCCTGCGCGTCGGCCATCTGCTCGGCCAGGAACGCGTCGAGCGCGCGGGCGCTCATGAACGTGGCGTCGACGATCTCACCGGCGAGGACGGGGATCGACTCCTTGAGGACGGTGACACCGCCGTCGCCCGCGACGAGCTCGACCTTCAGCTCGTCGGCGGCGGAGAAGGTGACCGACCGCTCGTTGGAGCAGAAGTCGTCGTGGCCCATCGTCGACACGCGGGTCTTCGAGTCGGGCGACCACGCGCCCATCTTGTGCGGGTGCGACCGTGCGTAGTTCTTCACCGACGCGGGGGCCCGGCGGTCGGAGTTGCCCTCGCGCAGCACCGGGTTGACCGCCGACCCCTTCACCTTGTCGTAGCGGGCCTTGACCGATTCTTCTTCGGGGGTCGAGGGCTCGTCGGGATAGTCGGGCAGCGAGTAGCCCTTGCCCCGGAGCTCCTCGATCACGGCCTTGAGCTGCGGGATCGACGCCGAGACGTTGGGGAGCTTGATGACGTTGGCCTCGGGGCGGTGGACCAGCTCGCCGAGCTCGGCGAGGTCGTCGTCGACCCGCTGCTCAGGTGTCAGCGATTCGGGGAAGGCGGCGAGCACGCGCCCGGCCAGGGAGATGTCGCGCAGCTCGACCTGCACCCCGGCGACGCGGGTGAAGGCGTTGACGACCGGCAGCAGCGACCTCGTGGCCAGCGCGGGAGC
>DASUAS010000318.1:0-2796 GCA_035763625.1 Acidimicrobiia bacterium | reverse complement strand
CGGTGGGAAGCGCCTGCGCCCGACGCTCACCCTCGTGTCGGCCTACGCCAGCACCGACGCCGCCGATGCCGATGCCGATGCCGATGCCGCGACGGATCGCGCGCTCACGGGTGCGGTCGCGTGCGAGCTCGTGCACCTCGGGTCGCTCTACCACGACGACGTGATCGACGAGGCCGAGACCCGGCGCGGCGTCCCGAGCGTGAACGCGCGGTGGAGCAACATCGTCGCGATCCTGGCCGGCGACTTCCTCCTCGCACGGGCGTCGTCGCTGGCCGCGTCGCTCGGTGCCGACGTGGCATCGCTCTTGGCGGCGACCATCGGTGAGCTGTGCCGAGGGCAGGTGCTCGAGCTCCAACACCTCTTCGACGTCGACCGGTCGGAGGAGGACTACTCGTCCGCGATCGAGGGCAAGACCGCGGCGCTCTTCGCCACCTCGTGTCGCATCGGTGGCATGGTCTCGGGCGTCGGCGACCCCTCCCTCGACGCGCTCACCCGTTTCGGCCGTCACCTCGGCATGTGCTTCCAGATCGTCGACGACGTCCTCGACCTGTCGTCGACCGACGACGCGCTCGGCAAGCACGCCGGTCAAGACCTGCTCGAAGGCATCTACACGTTGCCGGTGATCCACGTGCTGCGCGAGTCCGGCGAGCTGCGCGACCTCCTCGGTGGCCCGCTCGATCGCGCGCAGCTCGAGGCGGCCCGCTCACTCGTGTGCGGCCCGCTCGCGGCGGGTTCGACCGCGGTCGAGGTGGCCCTCGGTGTCGCCCGCGACCACGCGGTGAAGGCGCGCGACGCGCTCGACGGCGCCGACGGCCTCGACCCCGACGTGTGCCGCACCCTCGGCCGCCTGGTCGACGGGCTCGTCCACCGCGATCGTTGACCCGCTCTTCCCCCGTCGCTCGCCTCCGCTCGCTCCGTCCCGGCGGCGCGTGACCGGCGAAGTCGGCTCACCCGACGGCAACACGTTCGCGGTCGAGGGCAACCGCTGAGCGCGTCGTCAGCGCAGGTGCTGGTCGAGGAACGCGATCGTGCGCTTCCACGCCGCTTCGGCCGCGGGCTCGTGGTACATCGACGGCGCATCCCAGTTGCTGAACGCGTGGCCTGCCGGGGCCGGATACCGGTGGAACTCGACCCCGGGGCACGTAGCCACGGCGCGCTCCACCTCGTCGACGTTCTCCGGCGTGATGTACGCGTCGGCGTCGCCGTAGTGGTACATCACGGGGCAGTCGATCGTGCCGACCATGGCGAGCATCCCGTTGATGGCCGAGCCGTAGTAGCAGACGGCCGCGTCGACGCCCTTCCCGTCGACACGGCTGGTGGCGGCGGCCGCGAACGCGAGCGCCCCACCGAAGCAGAATCCCACCGCACCGACCCGACCGGTGCACTCGGGCAGCGTCAGCAGGTGCGCGTGCGTCGCGTTGATGTCGGCGGGCGCGGCCTTGAAGTCGTAGTGCCGGAGCATGCCGAACGCGTCGCCCATCCCCGAATCGCCCTTACGCTCGAAGCGCGCCTCGATGCGCCAGAACATGTCGGGGACGAGCACGACGTACCCCTCGCCGGCGAGCCGATCGGCCAACCCGCGCATGTTGTCGTTGATCCCGAAGATCTCCTGGAACAGGAGGATCCCCGGCCCCGAACCGCCGGTCGGCGTGGCGCAGTACGCCTCGAACGTCCCCGCGCCGTCCGTCGCGTCGATCCGCTCGTATCGCTCGTCGGCCATGCGCGGAGGCTACGCGCCGACCGCCGGGCTCAGCTGTTGCGTTCGTAGATGATGCGCAGGCCCTGAAGGGTGAGCCACGGCTCGTAGTGCTGGATCGTGTCGGAGTGCGGCATGATCAGCTCGGCGAGGCCGCCGGTGGCGACGACCGTCGACGGCCCGAGCTCTTGCTCGAAGCGGTGCACGATCGCGTCGACCTGGCCGGTGTAGCCATACACCACACCCGACTGGATCGCCTCGATGGTCGACTTCCCGATGACGTTCTTCGGCGCGACCAGCTCGACGCTGCGGAGCGCCGCGGCGCGCTCGAACAGCGCGTCGAGCGAGATCTCGATGCCCGGGAAGATCGCACCTCCGAGGTACTCACCTTTCGCGCTCACCCCGTCGACGGTGTTGGCGGTGCCGAAGTCGACGACGATCGTCGGCCCACCGAAGAGGTCGTACGCGCCGACCGCGTTCGCGATGCGGTCGGCGCCGACGTTCTTGGGCTCGTCGTAGAGGATCGGCATCCCGGTGCGCACACCCGGTTCGACCACCATCGCCTCGTAGCCGAAGTAGCGCTCGGTCATCTCCCGCAGCGCCGCGGTGACGCGCGGCACGCCCGAGGCGATGGCCACACCCGACACGTGGGCGTCGAACGAGAAGCCGTGGAAGCCGAGGAACTGCTGGAACATGAGCGCGAGCTCGTCGGAGGTGCGATCGGACGCGGTGGCGATGCGCCAGTGGTCGACGAGCTCGTCGTCGGTGAAGAGTCCGATCACGGTCTGGGTGTTCCCACAGTCGATCGCCAGGAGCATGTCAGCCCTCCTCGGTGTGAGCGACGCCGGGATGCAGGTCGAAGGCGAGGTCGAGCGCGGGCGCCGATTGCGTGATGACGCTGGCGGAGATGAGATCGGCACCCGCGTCGGCGTAGGACCGCACGGTGTCGAGTGTGACCCCGCCCGACACCTCGACCAGGAAGCCCGCCGGTGCCGTGGTGCGCGCCAGCGACACGCAGGCTCGCACCGCGTCGGGCGTCATGTTGTCGAGCAGCACCATGCTGGCGCCGGCGGCGATCGCCTCCTGCACCTGCTCGGCGC
>DASUAS010000317.1:0-7387 GCA_035763625.1 Acidimicrobiia bacterium | reverse complement strand
GGTCGTCCCGGTGGTGGCGGTGGCTTCCAGCGTCCCGGTGGAGGCGGTGGCGGCTTCCAGCGTCCCGGTGGTGGCGGTGGCTTCCAGCGTCCCGGTGGTGGCCCGGGTGGTCCCGGCGGTGGTCGGGGTGGTCCCGGTGGCGGTCCCGGTGGTGGCCCTCCCGGTCGCGGCCGTCCCGGTCCCCAGGGCCAGCGGCCCCGGCGCAAGAAGCGTCGTCGTCGCGACTTCGAGGACCTCGGCCCCGCGTCGATGCCGCAGCTCACACCGGCCGACGCACCGGTGCCCGAGGGCGAGATCGTCGTCGAGCGCGGCAGCACCATCCAAGAGCTCGCCCCCAAGCTGAACCGCACCACCGCCGACCTCGTGCGGCTGCTCTTCGACGCGGGTGAGATGGTCACCGGCACCCAGTCGCTCGCCGACGAGATGGTGGAGCTCATCGCCGAGGCGCTCGGCGCCGAGGTGCTGCTCGTCGAGCCCGGTCAGGAGGCCGAGCTCGAGCTGCAGGCGTTGCTCGGTGACGACGAGGAGGAGGACGACGCCAACCTCGAGCCGCGCGCGCCGATCGTCACCGTGCTCGGTCACGTCGACCACGGCAAGACGACGCTGCTCGACACCATCCGCAACGCCAACGTCGTGTCCGGCGAGGCCGGTGGGATCACGCAGCACATCGGCGCGTACAAGACCGCGTTCAAGGGTGCGCCGATCACCTTCATCGACACCCCGGGTCACGAGGCGTTCACCGCCATGCGCGCCCGGGGCGCCAACGCCACCGACATCGCCATCCTCGTGGTGGCCGCCGACGACGGCGTGATGCCCCAGACCATCGAGGCCATCAACCACGCGCGCGCGGCCGAGGTCCCGATCCTGGTCGCGGTCACGAAGGTCGACCGTGAGGATTCCGATCCCACGCGCGTGCGCCAGCAGCTCGTCGAACGCGAGCTCATCCCCGAGGCATGGGGTGGCGACACGATGGTCATCGACGTCGCGCCGCCCGCCGGCATCGGTGTCGACGAGCTGCTCGAGTCGATCCTGCTCCTGGCCGAGGTCGAGGAGCTCGCGGCGAACCCGAAGGTCCCGGCCCGAGCGCTCGTGCTCGAGTCCAACCTCGACCAGGGCCGTGGCCCGGTGGTCACCGCGCTCGTCGAGCGGGGCACGCTGCGGGTCGGCGACCCCATCGTGGCCGGCGGCGCCTGGGGCAAGGTCCGCGCCATGTTCGACGAGAACGGCCAGCAGGTGCAGGAGGCCGGTCCGTCCACGCCGGTGGAGGTGCTCGGCCTCGACGACGTCCCGCTCGCGGGCGACGAGCTGCGCGCCGCGCCCGACGAGAAGACCGCGCGCACCGTCGCCGAAGCCCGCGCCTACCGGCGCCGGGCCGCCAGCCTCAAGCACCCGATGGGCCTCGCCGGCGGCGCTCGCCTCGAGGACATCTTCGCCATGGTGCAGCGCGGCGAGGTCGCCACGCTCAACCTCGTGTTGAAGGCCGACGTGCAGGGCTCGTTGGAGGCGCTCACCGATTCCCTGCGCAAGGTCGACCAGGAGCACGAGGAGGTGCGGCTTTCGTTCGTGCACCGCGCCGTCGGCGGCATCAACGAGTCCGACGTCAACCTGGCGTCGGTCGCGAACGCGACCGTCATCGGCTTCAACGTGCGACCCGACCGCAAGGCGCGCGAGCTCGCGCAGGTCGAGGGCGTGGAGATGCGCCTCTACGAGGTCATCTACCAGGTGCTCGAAGACGTGCAGTCGGCCCTCATCGGCATGCTCGAGCCCGAGTTCGAGGAGGTCGTCACCGGCGAGGCCGAGGTGCGCGAGGTGTTCTCGGTGCCGAGGATCGGGAAGGTGGCCGGCTGCTACGTGCGCAACGGCACCATCACCCGCGGGTCCAAGGTGCGCTTCCTCCGCGAGGGTGTCGTCATCTGGAACGGCGCGATCTCGTCGCTGAAGCGGTTCAAGGACGACGTGCGCGAGGTCCAGTCGGGCTTCGAGTGCGGCATCGGGCTCGAGAACTACCAGGACCTCAAGCCCGGCGACGTCATCGAGACCTACGACCTCAAGGAGATCGCGCGGACCTGAGGACGGCCTGAGCCGGCGCCGCCTGCCCGCGGATCCGCGGCCGCAGGTGACCGGTAGCCTCGCAGGCCCGACCGGTCCAGCGAAAGCAGTCCGCGTGCGCCGTCCCGCCGTCCTCATCCTCGCCGTCTCGACTGCCTTCACCCTGGGGCTCGGCGCGTGCGCGCTGCTCGCCGCACCCGTCGGCGCGGCCACCGGTCCGCTCGACAAGGTCACCGTGAGCACCGACACGTCCACGAAGCCGACGGTGAAGTTCGACAAGCCGTTCGCGGTGAAGAAGACCGTCGACTCGGTCGTCACCGCCGGCACCGGCGCCGCACTGACCACGGGCCAGACGATCACGTTCGACTTCGTGCTGGTCGACGGCCGTACCGGCAAGCAGGTCCAGACGTCGTACGGCGCCACGCCCGGGTCGCTGGTGCTCGACTCGACGAAGACCACCAAGCAGATCGTGGACAGCCTCACCGGGCAGCCGATCGGCAGCCGGTTGCTGGTCGCGTTCGCACCGAAGGACGGGCTGGCGAAGAACCTCGCCGCGCAGACGGCGCAAGCCAAGTCGAAGCCGGTGAAGAAGAACGACACCCTGCTCTTCGTGATCGACGTCAAGAACGTGCGCACCCCGCTGGCGCGCGCGACCGGTGACGCGGTGGCGCCGGTCGACGGCCTGCCGACGGTCGCGCTCGCCGACAACGGCAAGCCGACCATCACCGTCCCGAGCGGAGTCGCGGCCCCGACCACGCTCGTGGTGCAGCCGCTGATCAAGGGCACCGGCCCGGTGGTGCAGGCCGGTCAGACGATCGGTGTCAACTACACCGGCGTGATCTGGGACACCGGCAAGCAGTTCGACTCGTCGTGGGACAAGGGCCAGCTCTTCGACTTCCCCCTCGGCAAGGGTGCGGTCATCCCCGGGTGGGACAAGGCTCTCGTCGGTCAGACCATCGGCTCGCAGGTGCTGCTGGTCGTGCCGCCCGCCGAGGGCTACGGCGCCAGTGGCACCAGCGACGGCACCATCAAGGGCACCGACACCCTGGTGTTCGTCGTCGACATCCTCGACGTCTACTGATCGCTCATCGCACCCACGTGACGAGCGACTCCCACGTCGGGAGCCGGTTGGCCGCGGTCGGTTCGTACACCGCGTCGAGTGGTGCAGATCCGCTCGAGGGCACGAGTGGCGACAGCACCCGTGCCGCGATTTCCTGCGCCCCGTCGAATGACCAGAGCGCGTCGTCGCGCACGTACAGGACTCGCGTTCCGTCTCTCGACCAGCGCGGGCTCGCGACTCCATCCCCCGCGGGCGCGATCGCGTGCCCATCCGTCCCGTCGGCGTTGGCGACCCAGAGCTGCCTCGTCGCGTAGAGCGCGCGCCAGTTCGGCGCGTTGCCGTGTGTCGCGGTGCGCGAGGTTCCGCTCGAAGCGGGTCACGGGCAGCAGCGGCAGCTCGTCGCCGAGGTCGAGCGGCAGCTCTCGCTCATCGATGCGCAGGCTCATGCGATGGACCAGGCGTTGGCGCGGTCGGCGGCCCCGAGACGGGCGATCTTGGAGCGGGCGTTCACCGGGCGGCTCGTGCCCCAGGATCCGAACGACGAACCTGCGGGTGTGTTGCTGGAACGAATCCATTCGGAACCTCCCCTTCCGAAGAATTCCCGAAAAAGGTCTGGACCGCCCGTTTAAGTGTCATACCCCCATGGTTTGATCATGGGGATGTCCGCCCATGCCGATCTCCTCGACGAGCTGCGTTCCCACTCCACCGAGTGGTTGGAAGCGCGCTGGCGCAAGGTCGTGGGCGAGATCCGTCGGTTGCAGTCGGAGGAGCACGCGATCTTGTCGGTGCTCGACGAGCGAGGCCGGGTGGATGTCACGTCCGGTCGGGATGGGGAATCCGCGCGCACGGTGCGGAAGAAGGTCGAGACCGCACGAGCGTTGGAGTCGTTGCCGGCGATCGCAGATGCGGCCCGGGAGGGGCAGCTCAGGGCCGAGCAGCTGAACGAGGTCGTCAAGCTCGCCGACGAAGGCAGCGATGTCGAGTGGGCCACGCGGGCGCCGAACATCACGCCCGCCGATCTTGCTCGTCTCGCCCGTGAGCAGTCCAAGCCCACGACGGAAGAGGGTCAGGCCCGCCATGCGGCGCGATCGCTGCGGATGTGGTGGGAGGAAGACCGCGGGATGCTGTGCATCCGCGGGGAGTTGCCCGATGTGCTGGGCGCCAAGTTCGAAGCCACGATCAAGAAGCTCGTCGAAGCGATGCGCCCGCCGAAGGGCCAGCCGTGGGAGCGGTGGGATCGCCGTGCTGCCGACGCGTTGGTCCAGATGTGCGACGCGGTCGACGCGGCGGAACGGATCGAGCATCCGATGGCGGCCGCGAAGCCGTTGTTCGTCGTGGATGTGCCCGAGCACGGGCCGGCGAGGATCGCCGGGATCCCGTTGCCCGACTCCATCGTCGAGCAGTTGCGGGCGTCCGGGTCGGTCGAGCCGCTGCTGCACGACGAGATCGGCGCACCGGTGGCGGTGGGGAAGCGCACGAGCAGCCTGTCGCCGAAGACCCAGCGGGCGGTGCTGCTGCGCGACGGGCACTGCCGGTGTGGCGACTGCGACCTGCGCTATGGCCTCCAGGTCCACCACCTGCGCCCGCGGAGCTACGGCGGGACCGACGACATCTCCAACCTCGCCGCAGTGGCCAGCGTCCACCACCCGGTGTTGATCCCCAACGGGCCCTACGCCCTCGTCGGCAACCCCAACCAGCCCGACGGGCTCCGCATGGTCCACATCGACGACCTCACCCCCGAACAAGCAGAGCAAGTCGGACTCCCACCACCACGAGCCAAACCCGGAGCGGCGTGATGAGGGTGAAGACCACGATGGCGAATCGTCCGCGGCGTGCGACCGGGGCGTCGGTACGATCCGTGAGCATGGCGCCGCGAGTCGACGACCCGCGCTTCGAGGCCGCGTTGGCCGAGTTCGCTCAGATCGCGGCGACGCTCGGCGATGCTCCCGTCTGACCTGCCGCTCCCCGACCGACGGCCGCTCGTGCGACCGGCGCTCGTCGTCGCGCTCCTGCTCGCCGTGCTCACCGGGTTCGTCGACGCGGTCGCGTACGACCGGTTCCTCGGGATCTTCCCCGCGAACCAGAGTGGCAACGCGGTGTTCCTCGGCACCGCCATCGGCGGCTCCGGCCAGGTGAGCGGCTGGCACCCGGCCGTCTCGATGGTGGCGTTCGCGCTGGCCATCATCGTGGGCGAGCTCCTCCGCCGACGCTGGCGCGCCCCCCGCGTCGGCGCGGCCCTCCTCGGTGTCGAGCTCGTGCTGCTGGTGCTCGTGGTCGTCATCGCCGGCCCGATCGACGGCGTCGATCTCGTCGGCGGGGTGGAGGGCTACGTGCTGATCGTGCTGACGAGTGCGGCGATGGGCATCCAGACGACGGTGATCCGCCACGTCGCGGGGACCGCCGTCTCCACCACCTACGTGACCGGCGCCATCGACCACATCGGCGCGGCGGTGAGCCGGGTGATGACGCGGGAGGGTCGGATCCGCGACGAGCGGGCGGTCGTGGTGCTGCTGTTCGTCCTCGTCGCCTACGTCGGTGGCGCGGCGCTGGGTGCGGCCGCGCCCGGAGAGTGGCGCTGGGCGATGGCCCTCGCCGCCGGGTTCGTGGCCGTCGTCGCGGCGTTCTGGCTCGTCGCCCCCCGGCGGGTGCTCGGCGACGCCGAAGCGCCACGATGAACAGCGAGGCGCCAGAATGAGAGGCGTGCACGCGGCCGCGATGAGCTTCGACCTCCACGTCCCCGAGAGCCGCTCGCTCAAGGCGAAGCGGGCCGCGATCCGCCCCATCGTCGACGGCCTGCGCCACCGCTTCCGGGTGTCGGTGGCCGAGACCGGCCACCACGACCAGTGGCAGCGGGCCGAGATCGCGGTGGCGATCGTCGCCGAGAGCGACGGTCGGGTGCAGACGCTCCTCGACGGCGTCGAGCGCTTCGTCGCCGGCGCGCCTGCGGTCGAGCTGCTCGGAACCGAGACCGCGTGGCTCGAGGTCGACTCGTGATGCTGCGGTCGTGAGCAGTCGCAAGCCGCCGCGTCGCTACCCGCGCATGGCACGCGTCAACGAGGTCGTGCGCGAGGCGATCGGCGACGAGCTCGAGCGCCTGAGCGACCCGCGCCTGGGTCTCGTGACCGTGACCGGCGTCGACGTCAGCGCCGATCTCCGGCAGGCAACCGTCTACTATTCCGCGCTCGGTCGGGCGGACAAACGGGGTAGGGGGGTCGTGCCGGAACTCGAGCCGGAGCAACGGGTGTCCACGCAAGCCGCGCTCGCCGCGGCGGCCCCGCACCTGCGCGCCTCGCTGGGCCGCCAGGTCCGGCTCAAGTACACGCCCGAGCTGACCTTCCGCGAGGACCCGTCGATCGCGGCCGGCGACCGCATCGAGGCGATCATCCGCGACCTCCACCGCAGCGACGACGGTCGGCCCGGCCAGCCCGGCCAGCCTGGGGAGCCCGGGTGAACGAGGTCGACGCGTCACTCGCACGGGCGGCCCAGGCCGTCGCCGGCGCCGGCTCGGTCGCGTTGGCGTGCCACGTGAACCCCGACGGCGACGCCCTCGGCTCGATGCTCGGGCTCCTGCACGTGTTGCGGGCCGCGGACCGCGACGTCGTCGCCTCCTTCCCGCCACCGTTCACGGTGGCGCCCCACTACCGCGACCTGCCCGGCCTCGACCTGCTCACGAAGCCCGCCGACTTCCCCGCCGAACCCGACGTGATGGTCACCTTCGACTGTGGCTCGTTCGGGCGCCTCGGTGACCTCGAGCCGTCGGCCAAGGCGGCACGCGAGCTCGTCGTCCTCGACCACCACGTGTCGAACACGCGCTACGGCACCATCAACGTGATCGATCCGGGCGCGGCGGCGAGCGGCGTGCTCGTCCGCCGGCTGGTGCAGGTCCTCGGCCTCCCGCTCACCACCGACGCCGCGGTGGCGCTCTACGCCGCCCTCGTGTGCGACACCGGTCGCTTCCAGTACGACACCACCACCCCCAGCGTGTTCGAGCTCGCGTGCGAGCTGGTCACCTTCGACGTCCCCGTGTCGCGGCTCTCGCGTCAGCTGTTCGAGGAGCACCGGTTCGCGTACCTGAAGTTGCTCGGTGAGGCGCTGGACGATGCCCAGCTCGACATCGATCGCCGCTTCGTGTGGACGGTCGTCACCCAGGACATGCTCACGCGCCACGACGTGACCCTCGAGGAGGTCGAAGGCCTCATCGACATCGTGCGCCGCACCAGCGAGGCCGAGGTCACCTGCGTGCTCAAGGAAGAGGCCGACGGCTCGGTGCGAGTGAGC
>DASUAS010000316.1:0-4084 GCA_035763625.1 Acidimicrobiia bacterium | reverse complement strand
GGCGCTGGCCCGCCGTCGGGCCAGCGCGACCGGGCTGGTGCGGGCGGCGGCGCCCGGCTTCCTGGCGTTCGTCGTGGCGCTGGCGGTGGTGGTGCAGGCCGCGGTCGACCACGGCCTGGGAGATGTGGCCCGCGACTCGCTCCCCACCGGCGACGGCCTGGCCGCGCTCCTGGTCATGGCGGTGCTGGCCGCGATCCTCGCCAACCTGGTGAACAACGTCCCGGCGACGCTGGTGCTCGCGTCGGTCGTCCCGTCGGGTGCCACCGGACTGCTCCTGGCGATGCTGCTCGGGGTCAACGTCGGGCCCAACCTCAGCTACACGGGCTCGCTCGCAACCCTCCTCTGGCGACGGGCGGTGCGGACCGCGGGGGTGGAGCCGAGCCGGGGGGCGTTCTTCCGGTTCGCGCTGTTCGCGACCCCGATCGCGCTGGTGCTGGCGACGGCTTCGTTGTGGCTCACGCTCCAGGTCACCGGCTAATCTGACCCTTCCGCAGCAAGGGCCAACGCCGTCCCTCTGCGTCCACCGGTTCGTTGCAGAGCGTCGCCGCTCGTGAGCAATCTCGAAGGCGACGCGCGTGTGTGGATGTGAGATGACGCAGCCCAACCCGAACGCGGCCAGCCGGCCGTCTTCCGTGCCCTCCAGCGCGGTTCCCTTCAGTGCGGTGCCCGAGGCCTTCGGCCTCTACGACCCGCGCTTCGAGCACGACGCGTGCGGGGTCTCGTTCATCTGCCAGATCAAAGGTGTCCCCAGCCGCTCGATCGTCACCGACGCGCTCGACGCCCTGTGCAACCTCGATCACCGCGGCGCGTCCGGCGCCGAGGTCAACACCGGCGACGGTGCCGGCATCCTGCTGCAGGTCCCCGACCGCTTCCTGCGAGCGGTCGTCGACTTCGCGCTTCCGCCGGCAGGTGCCTACGGCGTCGGCCTGGTCTTCCTGCCCAACGACGCCGAAGCCGCCGACAAGGCCGCCGCCCGCATCGACGCCCTCGTCGACGAGGAGGGACTGCGCGTCGTGGGTTGGCGCACGGTCCCCGTCGACTCGTCGATGATCGGTCCCACGGCGCTCAGCGTCATCCCGAGCTTCCGCCAGCTCTTCGTCGACGACCCGGCAGGTGCCACCGGCATCGAGCTCGACCGCAAGCTGTTCGTGGTCCGCAAGCGCTGCGAGCACGAGCTCACCGGCGTCGCCAACTTGCAGGGTGATGGCGGCGCCGAGCCGACGGGCTCGGCGGGCGTGACGGGCTCGGCGGAGGAGACGGTGTACTTCCCGTCGTTGTCGAGCCGCACCCTCGTCTACAAGGGGATGCTCACCACGCCGCAGCTGTCGGAGTTCTACCCCGACCTCGCCGACGAGCGGGTGGAGTCGGCGCTGGCGCTCGTGCACAGCCGCTTCTCCACCAACACGTTCCCGTCGTGGCCGCTCGCGCACCCGTACCGCTACCTGGCGCACAACGGCGAGATCAACACCGTGCAGGGCAACCGCAACTGGATGCGCGCCCGCGAGGCGCTGATGTCCACCCCGCTCATCCCGGGGTTGGAGCGCGCCTTCCCGATCGTCACGCCCGGCGCGTCCGACACCGCCAGCTTCGACGAGTGCCTCGAGCTGCTGCACCTCGCCGGTCGTCCGATCTGGCACGCGGCGCTGATGATGATCCCGGGCGCATGGGAGAACCACGCCACGATGCCCGCCGACGAGCGCGCGTTCTACCGCTTCCACGCCTCGCTCATGGAGCCCTGGGACGGGCCCGCGTCGATCACGTTCACCGACGGCACCGTCGTCGGCGCGGTGCTCGACCGCAACGGCCTCCGACCGAGCCGCTACTGGGTGACCGACGACGACCGCGTGATCATGGCCAGTGAGACCGGTGTCGTCGACGTCGACCCCGCGAAGGTCGTGCAGAAGGGTCGGTTGCAGCCCGGACGCATGTTCCTCGTCGACACCGCCAAGGGCCGGATCGTCGGCGACCGGGAGATCAAGGAGGAGCTGGCCGGTGCGCAGCCGTACCCCGAGTTCCTCGAGCAGGGCCTCGTGCACCTCCACGACCTGCCCGAGCGGGTGCACGTCGTGCCGAGCCACGAGTCGGTGCTCCGTCGCCAGGAGACGTTCGGCTACACCCACGAGGATCTCAGGCTGCTGGTCGCGCCCATGGCCCGCACCGGCGGTGAGGCCCTCGGGTCGATGGGCACCGACACGCCGATCGCGGTGCTGTCCAGCCGCCCGCGGATGCTGTTCGACTACTTCCAGCAGCTCTTCGCCCAGGTCACCAACCCGCCGCTCGACGCGATCCGCGAGGAGCTGGTCACCTCGCTGTCGTCGACGATCGGTACCGAGGCCAACCTGCTCGAACCCGGACCGCAGTCGTGCGTCCAGGTGGAGCTGCCGTTCCCGATCATCGACAACGACGAGCTGGCCAAGCTGATCCACATCGACCGTGACGGCGACCGTCCCGAGTTCGCGGCCACGGTGCTCTCGGGCCTCTACCGCGTCGCCGGCGGCGGCCGGGGCCTGCGCGAGGCGCTCGACCGCGTGCGGGCCGAGGCGTCGGCCGCCATCGCCGAGGGCAAGCGCATCCTCGTGCTCTCCGACCGCGACTCCACCGAGGAGATGGCGCCGATCCCGTCGCTCCTGCTCACGTCGGCGGTGCACCACCACCTGATCCGTGAGAAGACGCGCACGCAGGTCGGCCTCGTGGTCGAGGTCGGCGACGCGCGCGAGGTGCATCACATGGCGCTCCTCGTGGGGTACGGCGCCGGCGCCATCAACCCGTACCTCGCGTTCGAGTCGATCGAAGATCTCATCGCATCGGAGCTGTACGGCCTCGGTGGGATGGACCCCAAGGTCGCGGTCAAGAACTACATCAAGGCCGCGGGCAAGGGCGTGCTGAAGGTGATGTCGAAGATGGGCATCTCCACCGTCGCGTCCTACTGCGGGGCGCAGGTGTTCGAGGCCATCGGGCTCAGCCAGGAGCTGGTCGACGAGTACTTCACCGGCACCGTCTCGCGTCTCGGTGGCATCGGCCTCGACGAGCTCGCGCTCGAGGTGGCCCGGCGCCACGAGATCGCGTACGCCGAGCGCCCCACCGAGCGGGCCCACCGCGACCTCGAGCAGGGCGGCGAGTACCAGTGGCGCCGCGAGGGTGAGTTCCACCTCTTCAACCCGGAGACCGTGTTCAAGCTGCAGCACGCGACGCGCGCGGGCCGCTACGACGTGTACAAGGAGTACACGCAGCTGGTCGACACGCAGTCGACGCGCCTCGCCACGCTGCGCGGCCTGTTCGAGCTGCGCGACGGCGTGCGCCCGCCGGTGCCGATCGACGAGGTCGAGCCGATCAGCGAGATCGTGAAGCGCTTCGCCACCGGCGCGATGTCGTACGGCTCCATCTCGAAGGAGGCGCACGAGACCCTCGCCATCGCGATGAACCGCATCGGCGGCAAGTCCAACACCGGTGAGGGCGGTGAAGACGCCGACCGCTTCACCCCCGATGCCAACGGCGACCTGCGCCGCTCCGCGATCAAGCAGGTGGCGTCGGGCCGCTTCGGGGTCACGTCGGAGTACCTCGTCAACGCCGACGACCTGCAGATCAAGATGGCCCAGGGCGCCAAGCCGGGCGAGGGTGGTCAGCTGCCAGGGGCGAAGGTGTACCCGTGGATCGCCAAGACCCGGCACTCCACTCCCGGGGTGGGGCTCATCAGCCCACCCCCGCACCACGACATCTACTCGATCGAAGACATCAAGCAGCTCATCCACGACCTCAAGAACTCGAACCCGTCCGCGCGCGTGCACGTGAAGCTGGTCGCGCAGGTGGGCGTCGGCACCGTCGCGGCTGGCGTCGCCAAGGCGCACTCCGACGTCGTGCTCATCTCCGGGCACGACGGTGGCACGGGTGCGGCTCCGCTCACGTCCCTGAAGCACGCGGGCGCACCGTGGGAGCTCGGCATCGCCGAGACCCAGCAGACGCTCGTGCGCAACGGCCTGCGCGACCGCATCGTCGTGCAGTGCGACGGCCAGCTCAAGACCGGCCGCGACGTCGTCATCGCCGCGCTGCTCGGCGCCGAGGAGTTCGGCTTCGCGACCGCGCCGCT
>DASUAS010000315.1:0-10234 GCA_035763625.1 Acidimicrobiia bacterium | reverse complement strand
TTCGCGGCCGCGCACGCCGGGGCGAGCGACTCGAAGTCGGCGTTGTCGAGGATCGGCATGCCCATGTAGGGGATGAGGATGTGGTGCACGTGCAGCGCCATCGGCAGGCCGCGCGGGTTGGGGATGCCCTGGTCGTCGCTCGGCGCGTCCTGCATGTCCCACACGAGCATCGAAGCCTCGGTGTCGTGGAGGAACTCGACGCACGACGCGTGCACACCCGCAGCACCACCGAAGCCGGGGCGGTCGCCGGTCGACGCGTAGTAGGGGCCGTGGCCGCTGCGGATCAGCACCGCGTCGCCCGGTTGCGGCGTGACGCCCTGCGCCTCGGCCGCGTCGGCGAGCTCCCAGCCGTGCACCGGCGCACCCGGCGTCACGAAGTCGGTGCCGCGCAAGCGCGGGATGTCGTAGAGCACACCGCGGGTCACGATGCCGTCGCGCCAGAAGTCGACGGTGCCGCGGTGCTCCGCCGGCATGCCGTACTGGTCGAGGTGCTGCCCGTTCCAGGTCTCGCTCCCCTCGGCCACGGGCAGGTGGCAGAGCGCGTCGAGGTGCGTCTCGGTGAAGCCGTGGATGAACAGCGAGAGGTGGTCGCACATCGCGCCCGAGTCCTGCATCGCCACCATGTGGCGCGCGGGGTAGGGGTTCGCCGGCCCCGGCTTGGTGTCGATGGAGCGCGCGCACGAGATCACCCGGCCCTGCTCCACCAGCGCGGCGGCGGCGCGGCGCACGTCGTCGGTGACGAAGTTGAGCGTACCGAGCTCGTCGTCGTCGCCCCAGCGGCCCCAGTTGGAGTAGTCGGCGCGCCAGCGGTCGTACTCGTCGGCGGTGGGTGGGGTGCGGTCGTGGATGGCCATGCGCAGACGGTAACGCCGTCCCGGCGGCGGGCGCCTTGACCCGCCGGTGAGACGCTGCTCGAATACTTAGATGCCTAGTGATTTGAGCATTCGGTGATCACGCTCCGCCTCGACGCCAGGTCGGGGGTGCCGCCGTACCTGCAGATCGCCGAGCAGGTCCGCCAGGCGCTGGTGGCAGGGATCCTGGTGCCGGGCGACCAGCTGCCGACGGTGAAAGAGGTGGTCACCCGGCTGGCGGTGAACCCCAACACCGTGTTCAAGGGTTACCGAGAGTTGGAACGCGAGGGCCTGGTCGAAGGCCGCCCGGGCGCGGGCACGTTCGTGCTCCGTCGTCCTGCAGGGCCGCCGCCGGCGACGCACGCGTCGCTGGCGCGCAGCCTGGCGCGGTGGGTGCAGCGGGCGCGAGCCGAGAGGCTCGACGACCGCTCGATCGAAGCCCTCCTGCGCGAGACGCTGCACGCCGGCGCGACCGAGGAGATCGCGTGAGCGCCGGGGCGATCAACACTCGCGGCCTCGGCAAGCGCTACGGCCGGACGGCGGCCTCGGCCGGCTCGGCTTCCATTCGCTCGTCGAGTACCACCCGGCGAGCAGCTACTGGCGCTTCCAAGGGATCGAAGCCGGGCGGTTCATCCTCGCCGCCGTCGTGCTGCTCGTGGTGGCCGTGCGCACCATCCTCCGCCGCGACGCCTGAGAGACCCGGGCCCTTCACGGTCCCGGTCGCGCGGCGCTACGGTCCGGTCGTGGCGATCACCGTGGGGTACGACCCGTTCTCGGTCGAGGTGATGACCGACCCGTACCCGGTGTACCGGGAGCTGCGCGCTCGTCACCGCGTCGCGCCGCTGCCCGAGTACGACGCGTACGCGCTCACCCGCTTCGACGACGTGTGGCGCGTGCTCACCGATCGTGACCGGTTCTCGATCTTCGAAGGTCCGGTGTTCCACCGCGAGGCGCTGCTGCGTCACCGCGACGGGCCGCCCGACACCTCGGTGCGTCGCCCGGTGCCGACGTTCTCCATGCTCGACCCGCCGGTGCACACGCAGCTGCGCCAGGCGCTGCTCGGACCGTTCCGGCCGCGCGCGGTCGTGCCGATGGAGGACACCGTCCGCCAGTTCGCGCGCGAGCGCCTCGACGAGCTCGCGACGCGTGCCGTGTTCGACGTGCGGCACGACTACGCGTCGCCGGTGGCGGCGCAGGTCGCGGCGTTGCAGCTCGGGTTCCCGGTCGAGGACGCCGAGCTCCTCGTCGGCTGGGTGAACGCGTTCGTGGCCCGCGAACCCGACGTCGCCGGGATCAGCGAGGCGGGCCTCGAGGCCCACGCCGAGCTGCACGAGTACCTGGTCGAGCTGGTGGCCGAGCGGCGGGCGACCCGGGGTGATGGTCCGCGCGACCTGATCGACGAGCTGTGTGACCACGACGGTCCTCACGGGTCGCTCGACGACTCCGAGATCGCGGTGCAGCTCGCGACCTTGTTCATCGGCGGCTCGGAGACGCTGCCGAAGACGGTCGCCGGTGGGGCCTACGAGCTCTGGCGGTTGCCGGCCGCCCGCGCCGAGCTGGCGGCGCGACCCGAGCATGTGGCCGGCGCGTTCGAGGAGATGCTGCGCCACCAGCTGCCGCTGCAGTTCGTCGGGCGCACGTTGCTGGTCGACACCGAGGTCGCGGGGGTCGAGATGCGCGCCGGGCAACGCGTGGTGCTGCTCCTCATCTGCGCCAACCGCGACGAGCGCGAGTTCGACGACCCCGAGCGCTTCGATCCCGCCCGCGTGATCGACCGTCATCTCGGTTTCGGCCACGGCGTGCACGTGTGCATCGGCGCGCACGTCGCGAGACTCGAGGGCACGGTGCTGGTGCAGGAGCTGCTGGCGCGGTGTCCGGCTTACGAGGTGCTCGAGGACGGCCTCGCCCGCGAGGTGTCGGAGTTCCACGTCGGCTGGGCCCGCATGCCGGTCGCACCCGGAGGCGCGTGACGGGCGACGGGCGTACGGTGATCACATGACGCAGCTCATCATCGACGTCGACACCCACCTCACCGAGCCCCCCGACGTGTGGACGACGCGGGTGCCGGGCAAGTGGCTCGACGAGGTGCCTCACGTGGAGCGCAACGACGAGGGCCGCGACGTGTGGGTGCTCGACGGCACCCCGTTCAGCAGCCCCGGGCTCACCGCGGTGGCCGGCTGGCCGGAGCCGTTCCCGGCGGGGCCGAAGACCTACGAGGAGTGCCCCCGCGCCGCCTATGACGCCGACGCCCGCCTCGCGTACATGGACGAGGTCGGGATCTGGGCCCAGGTGCTCTACCCCAACGTCGCCGGCTTCGGGAGCCAGCGCTTCCTCTCCATCCGCGACGACGAGCTCAAGCTCGTGTGCGTGAGCGCATACAACGACTTCCTCCGCGACTGGGCGTCGGCCGACGCGCGCCGTCTGCTCACGGTCATGTCGCTGCCCTTCTGGGACATCGACGCGACGGTGAAGGAGGTCACCCGCAACCTCGACGCCGGCCACCGCGGGATCCTGTTCACCGGCGAACCTCAGCGCTTCGGTCTGCCGTACCTCGCCGAGCGGCACTGGGATCCGTTGTGGGCGATCGCGGAGGAGGCGGGCCTCCCGGTGCACTTCCACATCGGCAGCGGCGACATGAAGTCGTCGTTCGGACCCGAGCGCATCTCGCGTTACGGCACCGCGGCGACGTACGCGTACACGTCGACCGAGATGTTCCTGAAGAACGGGCTGCAGTGCGTCGACCTCATCACGAGCGGCGTGCTGCCCCGCTTCCCCGAGCTGCAGTTCGTGTCGGTCGAGAGCGGCATCGGCTGGGTGCCGTTCGTGCTCGAAGCCGCCGACCACAGCTACCTCGAGGGCCGACCGGGTCGCACCAGCGAGTGGGAGCTCCTGCCGTCGGAGTACTTCGCGCGGCAGGTGTACACCACGTACTGGTTCGAGTCGGTGGCCCCCACCAAGCTGCTCGGCGCGATCCCCGTCGACCGCATCCTCTTCGAGACCGACTTCCCCCACCCCACGTGCCTGTACGGCAACGTGCACCAGAAGATCGAGGCCAGCCTGGCCGGCGCCACCGAGGAGCAACGTCGTCGCATCCTCTGGGAGAACGCGGCGGAGCTGTATCGCGTCGAGCTACCGGGCGAAGCCGAGCCAGGTCTGAGCTAGGCGCGAGCCGTCGGACGCATCGCATCGGCGCGGGCGTCCCACCGCTCCACCTGAGCCCACGACCAGAGGAGGGCCCGGCCGTGGCGCGCGACCGGCGCGGGGAACCCGAGGCGGTGCACGCGCAGGTCGAGGACGGTGCGCGCGCTCTTCAGCCCCAGACGGGCGGCGACCTCGCGTGCGTCGACCAGCTCCTGGCCGTCGGTGTCGAACGTCATGTGGTTCCGCTCCCCCTGCTGTCGGCCCTGCGGACGAATCCGTCGCTGACGAGGAGCTGACGGGCTCGTGACGCAGAACCTACGGCGACGAGGTTTCGGTTCGATGGGAGCGAGGTCAACGACGAGTGACACGGCCCTGACTGCTTCCTGACGGTCGATTCGAGCGGTGCGGGCCGGACGGACCAGTTCACATTCCCGACACACGAACGAAGCGCGGGCGAGACCAAGCCTGCTTACGGTCCGGACATGATCCCCTGGGGAGGAACCCGGGCGGACCTCGAACAGGGAGAACGACGCCATGAAGCTCGTGGTCGCGATCGTCAAGCCGCACCAGGTCGAAGCGGTGACCAGCGCCCTGGACGCCATCGAGGTGTCCGGGATGACCCTCACCGAGGTCCGGGGTCACGGCCAGCAACGAGGGCACTCCGAGGTGTACCGGGGCGGCGAGTACAAGGTCGACTTCCTGCCCAAGGTCCGCATCGAGGTGCTCGCCGCGGACGGCAAGGCCGAGCAGGTGGCGAACACCATCGTCGACAACGCCCGCACCGGGAAGATCGGAGACGGGAAGCTCTGGATCCAGCCCGTCGACGTGGCGGTGCGCATCCGCACCGGCGAGGTCGGTGACGACGCGGCCTGACCCGCCTGGCGCGCCCGACGCGCGTACCGCCTGGCGTGGGCTCGTGGCCACCCCCGCCCTGGGTGGTCTCGCCTTCGGGGCGGCAGCGGCCGATGTGGTCGACGAGTGGCTGGTCGCGCTCGTCGGCGACGAGCCCGGCGTCGCGCTGCTCGGCGTCGGCGCGTACGGACGTCGCGAGCTGTGCCCAGCCAGCGACCTCGACCTCGTCCTGCTCCACGACGGCCGGCGCGGCCGCGACGTCGGCGCGCTCGCCGACCGCCTCTGGTATCCGATCTGGGACTCGAACTTCCGCCTCGACCACAGCGTCCGCACGCCCAACCAGGCCCGCCGCGTCGCCGACGACGATCTGAAGGCCGCGCTCGGGTTGCTCGACGCGCGCGTCGTCGCCGGCGACCGCGAGTGCACGATCGGCGCGACGCTGATCGACCGCATCGAGGGTGAGTGGCGCGACCGCGCCCGCAAGCGACTGCCCGCGCTCGACGCCCTGGTGCAGGAACGCCACCGGGGCGCGGGTGACGTCGCGCACGCGCTCGAACCCGACCTCAAGGAAGGGCGCGGGGGCAGCCGCGACGTTGCGATCATGCGCGCGCTCGCACGCGTCACGACCGTCGTCGCTCCCGACGATCGCCTCGACGACGCGGTCGGCGTGCTCTTCGACGCGCGCGTCGCGCTGCAACGGATCGCCGGGCACACCGACCGACTGCTGCTCGAGCACCAGGACGAGGTCGCCGCGCAGCTCGGTTGCGCCGACGCCGACGAGCTGGTGACGCGGGTCAGTGGCGCGGCGCGCACCATCGCCGCGCAGTCGGACGATGCGTGGCGCGCGGTGCGCGCATGGTTGCAGGGCCCGCGTGGGCGTTCGGCGGCCGGCCGCGACGTCCCCGTGTCGCCGGGCCTCGTGTTGCGCGACGGCGAGATCGCGGTGCTCGCCGACGCGTCCCCCACCGCCGATCCGTCGTTGGTCCTGCGTGCCGCAGCCGACGCCGCCTATCTGGGGGTGCCCATCGCCCGCCCCACGATGCGCCGTCTCGCGGTCGAAGCCGGGCCGGTTGCCGCGCCGTGGGACACCGACACGCGCGACGCGTTCGTCGCACTGCTCGGCGGCGGCGACGCGATGGTGCCGGTGGTGGAGCTGCTCGACGAGCACGGGCTCTTCGTGCACTACGTCCCCGAGTGGGACGCAGTCCGGTGCCGGCCCCAGCGCAACGCGTTCCACCGCTTCACCGTCGACCGGCACCTGCTCGAGGCGGTCGCACGCGCCGCCGACCGCGTGCGCAGTGTGCGCCGTCCCGACCTCCTGCTCGTGGGCGCGATGCTCCACGACCTCGGCAAGGGCACACCCGGCGACCACACCGACAACGGCGTCGTGCTCGCGTGGACGGTCGCGACGCGCATGGGCTTCACGCCCGACGACGTGGCCGTGCTGGTCGACCTGGTGCGTCACCACCTGCTCCTTCCGGGCTTCGCCACCGGTCGCGACCTCGACGACCCGGCGACGATCGCGGCCGTGGCCGACGCGGTCGGCACCGAGGACACGCTCGATCTCCTCGCCGCGCTCACCGTCGCCGACTCGATCGCGACCGGGCCGACGGCATGGAGCGACTGGAAGGCCGGACTGGTCGATCGCCTCGTCGACCGCGTCCGGGCCGAGCTGCACCGGCGCGCGGGCGAGACCGTGGGCCCGATCGCGGTCCCCGAGCACCACCCCCACCTCGAGGCCTTCGACGGCTCGCTCACCGTCGCACCGCGCCCGGGCGGCGTGACCCTCGTGGCCCCCGACGCGCTGGGGCTCCTCGCGATCGAGGTGGCCGTCCTCGGCGTGCACGCGCAGGGCGTGCGGCGCGCCCGCACGTTCACCGTCGAGCGGGTCGCGGTCGGCGAGTTCGAGCTCGAACCCGAGCGCGGCCGGGACGCCGACTGGCAGCAGGTGGCCGACGACCTGCGCGCCGCGCTGGTCGACCCCGCACCGATCCGCGAGCAGTTGGCGGCGCGCCGCGCCCGCTACGGGTCGTTCTCGCGACCCACCGCGGCACGGCCGGCCGATCCCCGGGTGTTCGTCGACAACGACGCCACCGACGCCGCCACGCTCGTGGAGGTCCGCGCCGCCGACGGCATCGGGGTGCTCGCCCGCGTCACCGCGGCCATCGCCGGGCGCGACGTCCGGGTGGAGCAGGCGTACGTGTCGACGCTCGGTCACGAGGTGGTCGACACGTTCTACGTGACCGCGCCCGACGGGACGAAGCTCACCGATCCGGACGCCGTCACCGCGCTCGAGGAGTCGCTGCTGGCCGCCCTGACCCCGTCTCCGGGTGAGGTGTCAGGTTCCGGTCATGCTGATGACCAGTTGCGGTAACGCGAGGCACACCATCCAGCAATCGCGCGCCTCGATCTTGGCTCGCATGATCACAACACTGCGCACCAACTTCCGGGATCCCGTGCGCCGAAAGATCTTCGGCGCACGTCTGGGCGGCAAGTTCATCGGGCTGGCGCTCGTCGTCGGGCTCATCTACGCGTTCGCCTACCTGCTGAGCACGCAGGCCGCCAGCGCCATGCCGTTGCACTCGCAGGCGGTGTCGGTCAAGGCGCAGCTCGCCGGCACCATCAACGGCCTGAACACGGCGTGGGTCCTCGTGACCGCGTTCCTCGTGTTCTTCATGCAGGCCGGGTTCATGATGCTCGAAGGCGGCTTCGCGAGGACCCGCGAGGTCTCGAACGTCATGATCGAGTGCATCGTGGACACCGCGCTCTGCGGCATCCTCTTCTACGCGTTCGGCTTCGCGTTCATGTTCGGTCCCGGCAACGGCTGGATCGGTTACCACTACTTCTTCCTGCAGGGCATCCCGCACACCTACACCTACGGCGGGTCCCTCGACACCGGCGTCGCGTTCCTGGCGTTCTTCCTCTTCCAGTTCGCGTTCGCCGACACCGCCAGCACGATCGTGTCCGGCGCGATGGTCGGTCGCACCTCGTTCAGGGGCGACCTGCTGTACAGCGTCGCGGTCAGCGGTCTCATCTACCCGATCTTCGGTCACTGGATCTGGGGCCCCGGCGGCTGGCTCGCGTCGATGGACACCCCGTTCCGCGACTTCGCCGGCTCGACCGTCGTCCACACCATCGGTGGCGTGCTCGCGCTCTGCGGTGCGGTCGCGCTCGGCCCCCGTCTCGGCCGCAAGTTCAAGCGCGACGGCGGTGGCATGCCGCCGGGTCACAACATGACCCTCGCCGCTCTCGGCGCGGTGATCCTCTGGTTCGGGTGGTACGGCTTCAACCCCGGCTCCACCCTGTCGGCGATGGACTTCGAAGGCATCGGTCGGGTCGCGACCAACACGACGCTGGCGGCCTGTGCCGGTGCGCTCGTCGCCGTCGCCTGGGTCTACCCCCGCTCGAAGAAGTGGGACGTCGGCATCTCGATCAACGGCCTGCTCGCCGGCCTGGTGGCGATCACGTGCCCGTGCTACTGGGTGTCGCCCACCGGCTCGATCGCCATCGGTGCCATCGCCGGGATGATCATGATCCTCGCCGTCGACTTCACCGAGTGGATCCGGGTCGACGATCCCTGCGGGGCGTTCGCGGTGCACGGCATCTGCGGCATCTGGGGAACGCTGAGCCTCGGGCTGTTCGCGGTCGGCAACTACTCCGACGTGAAGGGCCTGCTGTACGGCGGCAACGCCAACCAGCTCATCGCCCAGATCGAAGGCAGCGCCACGATCATCGCGGTGACGCTGGCGTCGGGCCTGCTGCTGATGTTCGGCCTCAAGTTCCTGGGCGTCCTGCGCCTCTCGGAAGCCGAGGAGCTCGAGGGCCTCGACATCGCCGAGCACGGCGCGCCGGCGTATCACCCCGAGTACGCCTACATGGGCTACTCGCCGATCCCGTCGAACATGGAAGGTGTCGCCCCCGGGCTCAGCACGGCGTCGGTGGCACCCTCGGACATCCGCCTGCCCGGGTCCGAGTAGCGATCACGAGCCACCGTCGCCCCCGCCTCCGGGCGGTGCGCAGTGCGGAGCCGGGCCCGACGTCGGGTCCGGCTCCCGCGCGCGGCGGTTAGATTCGCTCCGGAAGCCGGCCGGCACGACGAGGCGCACGACGAGGGGATTCGAGGGATGATCACGTCGATCCGCCGTCGCGCCGCCACGTCGGGTGGAGTGCTCGTGACCGCGGTCGTGCTGGCGGTCGCCGGGCTCGCCGGGTTCGGCCCGGCCGCAGGGGCGACCGTACGGGCCGCCGCCGGGGCGGCCGACGCCAACCCGTGCAAGGTGCTCAAGCGGTCGGAGATCCGGAAGGCGTTCGCGGGCACCGTGAGCAGCGGGAGGAAGGACTTCAGCACCCCGGTCACCACCCAGTGCGAGTTCTTCGTCGCCGCCAACGCCGACCGACCCCCGGGAACGATCGTCGTGCACCTCAGGACGACCCACGCCAGAACCACCTACGACGCGCTGAAGAAGCAGGCCCGGCGCTACGCCGCGGTCGACGGCGTGCCCAACGCGCTCTACTCGGACACGTCACACGTCGTGCAGCTGCTGAAGGGCCGCACCCTGGTCGGGATCCACGCCGGATTCACGATCACCGACCCGCTGCCCATCCACTCCTTCGACTCCGAGGCGCAGCTCACCCAGCTCGCGCAGCTGGCCGCAACCCGCGTGTGACCGGCGGAAGGGGACCACGCGTGGAATTCGATCCCTTCGACTACGAGTTCCACCGCGACCCGTACCCCACCTACCAGTGGTTGCGCGACGACGCGCCGCTGTACCACAACGAGCGGATGGACTTCTGGGCGCTGTCGCGCTTCGACGACGTGCTCGGCGGGCTGCACGATCCCGCGACGTACACGTCGACGGGAGGTGTCGCCATCGAGCACACCGACTCGGCCTTGAAGTCGATGATCGAGCTGGATCCCCCCGACCACACCGCGATGCGCAAGCTCATCGCGCGCCGCTTCACGCCGCGGCGCATCGCCGAGCTCGAGCCGCGCGTGCACGAGTGGACCGGCGCGCTGCTCGACCGGCTCGACGGTCGTGACGAGTTCGACGTGGTCCACGAGTTCAGCGCGCTGCTCCCCACGACCGTCATCGGCACGCTGCTGGGCATCCCCGCCGACCGTCACGACGAGGCCCGGCAGTGGACCGACGACCTCCTCACGCGCGAGCCCGGCGACCCCGTCCCGCCCCCCGCGGCTGCCGAGGGTGCGATGCAGATCGCGATGCTCGCGCACGAGCTCGCAAGAGCGCGCCGCGAGCAGCCCACCGACGACATCCTCTCCACGTTGGTCGAAGCAGAGATCGACGGCGTGCCGCTCACCGACGAGCAGGTCATCGGCTTCTGCCTGTTGCTGATCTCCGGCGGGCACGAGACCACATCGAAGCTGATCG
>DASUAS010000314.1:0-3052 GCA_035763625.1 Acidimicrobiia bacterium | reverse complement strand
ACGACGTCGTCGACCTCTACCGGCTCTGGGCGACGGTCGACGAGGTGACGTGGGCGGTGGCCGGGCGAGCGGTGCAGCTGGTCGAGTGGCAGCGCACGCACCGGTTCTGCGGGCGGTGCGGCACGCCGACGGTCGACGCGCCGGGCGAGCGCGCCCGCGCGTGTCCGGAGTGCGGACTCCTCGCGTACCCGCGCCTCGCGCCGGCGGTGATCATGCTCGTGGAGCGCGACGACGGCCGGGCGCTGCTCGCCCGCAACGCCAACTTCCCGTCGGGCATGTTCTCGTGCCTGGCCGGCTTCGTGGAGCCGGGCGAGACGCTCGAGCACGCGGTGCGACGCGAGGCGATGGAGGAGGTCGGTCTCACGATCGGCGACGTCGAGTTCCGCGGCAGCCAGCCGTGGCCCTTCCCGCACCAGGTGATGATCGGGTTCGGCGCGCAGTACGTGTCAGGCGAGATCGAGATCGACGGCAAGGAGATCGTCGAAGCGCAGTGGTTCGCCGCCGACGACACACCGAGTTTCCCCACCGGCGGCATGTCGATCGCCGGCCGGCTCATCGACGAGTGGCGCCGCCGCGTGCGTTGATCGTGACGTCACCGACCGGCCAACCGCGGAGGCACCGCCACCGTGCGTCCGGCATCGGCGCGTGCCACCACGAACGTGTTGGCGGCCATGTCGCCGAGTCGTCGGTGCCCCGATGACACCGACGACGTGATGATCCCGCAGAGGAAGAGGCTGAGCGGACCGTCGATGGCGAACAGCGCCCAGCGCGCCAGCGACCGGCCCAGCCCCGGATTGTCTCCCTGCGGGGTGACGACCCGCAGCCCGGTCATGTGCTTGCCCGGCGACGCGCCCGTGAGCGCTTCGATGAGGGCGAAGTAGACGAGCGTGAAGGCAACGCTGAGCGCGGTGAACACACCGAGGTCGGCCTCGTAGACGGTGTCGTTCACGGTGACGACGGCGCGGTTGTCGCACTCCACCTGCGACGAGTCGTTGGCGGAGAGGTGGCAGCCCGGCATCTGGAGCATCTCGGCGCGCGTGTGGGTGGTGGCGGTGGCGAAGAAGAGGATGCCGAAGACGATGAGGCTGATGGCGGCGTCGATGCAGAACGCGCCGTAGCGCCGACCGAGCACCGCGGTGGGGTCGTAGGCGCGCGTCGGCTGCGGCCAGGCACTGCCGGCGGGCTGCGCCCACGCCGACGCGCCGGAGCCGGGGAGCGGCGCGCCGAGGTGGGTGCCGCCGACGCCGGAGGTCGCGGCGGCGCCCGGAGGGTTCGAGCTTCCCGGCGGGCCGGTCGGCGTGGTCGGCGTGGTCGGCGTACCCGCGGGTGACGGACCCGCGGTCGAGGGATCGGGGTGGGCGATCGGCGGATCGGTGCTGACGAGGCCGTCGTCGGAGGCGTGCTCGGTCCACTGGGCGCCGTCCCAGTAGCGGTACTGGTGGCGCCCGAGCGGGTCGGGTGCCCACCGGGCCGGGTTCTCGGGGGTGGTCACGGCAGCAGTGTCCCAGGCTCAACGGACCAGGTAGCGGACCTCGCAGGGATGGGCGCCGCGGGCGACGCCGCCGACCTGCACCGCCAATGGGGTGATGTGGTGAAGCCGGGAGCACGCTGCCGGTCGTAGGTCGTGATCAGGCGTTCCGAGCGGCACATGGCGCCGGACTGCACGGGAGCCTCTCCTGCGCCCGGACCGCGCCCTTCGTCGACCGCGCTCACTCGGGCGGATCGTCGAGCTCGCGCAGGTAGCGCTCGAACTCGGCCGCCAGATCGTCGGACGACGGCAGCTGCTCGGTGGCCTGACGGTCGTACTCGGCCTCGAGCTGCGGGAGGTAGCCGCTCGCCTCGGGGTTCTCCGCCACCGCGTCGTCGACCAACTGCTCCCACTCGGTGACGCGCTCGTGCAGGAGGCCGTGGCCGGTGGGGATCCCGGTGACGTGCTCGAGGTTGCGCAGCAGCGCGGCGGCGGCCTTCCAGTTCTGCGCGCCGGCCGCGTAGTAGGGCACGCCGACCTGCATCGAGATGGCGGGGAGGCCGAGGTGGTCGAACGCGGCCTGCAGCGTGCCGACGATGCCGGTGATGCCCTGGTAGCGCGGACGTGCGAGGCCGAAGCGCTGCGCGATCTCCGGGTTCGCCGACGACGCGTGGACGAGGGGCATCCGGCTGTGCGGCACCTGAGCCGGCATCGCGCCGAGCGTCACCACCACCTGCGCGCCGGTGTGCTGGGCGACCTGCACGACGAGGTCGGTGAAGCGACGCCAGGCGTAGTGCGGCTCGATGCCCGACACGAGCACGAGCTCACGACCGGCCGAGATCTCGTCGTTGGCGTGGATGGCGTTCTCGGGCCACACGATGCTGCGGGTCACGCCGTCCTCGAGGACGACGTGCGGGCGCACCTGCTGAGCGTCGAAGAACGGGTCGCCGTCGATCGAGGCGAGACGCGTGGCGCCGGTGAACTCGATGAGGTGGTCGACTGCGCCGGTCGCGGCTGACGCGGCATCGAAGTAGCCGGCGAACGCCAGCACCAGGATCGACGTGCGCGGCGGCCACTCGCGCTCCCACACCAGCTCCTCGGTCACGGGCTGCAGTCTGGCCGATGGCGCGCCGGATGGTCACCCCGCCGTTCAGGCGGTCCGATGCGCAGGGCCACGGCCGGGGTGGTCGGGGTAGCGTGGCGCCGATGGAGATGGAAGCCACCGTCCTGGCCCTCGGTGTGGTCGTCGCGCTCGCGGCCGCGGTGCGCTCGACGTGGTCGCCGTGCGGGCAGTCGATGCTCTCGCAGCTCACGCCGGTGGGCGAGGCGTCGCGCGGGTACCGGTACCGCAGCACCGCAGCCTGGTTCGTCGTCGGTGCGATCGTCGGCGGCGCCACCCTCGGCGCGGTGATGGCCGCGCTCGCCGCCGTGGTGGCGGCGACCGGCGCGACCTCCACCACGTTGCTCGGCGTCGCTGCTGCGCTCGCCGCGCTCGGCGCCGCGGTCGACGGCGGCGTGCTCGGGTTCGCGCCGCCGTTCTTCCGGCGCCAGGTCAACGAGTACTGGCTCACCCGCTACCGCGCG
>DASUAS010000313.1:0-3998 GCA_035763625.1 Acidimicrobiia bacterium | reverse complement strand
GGCAGCGGCGACTGTGCGTCAGCGCGAGGGACCAGACAGGGTGCCGGAGTCGAGGATGGCTCCCATGATCTCGGCGGATCGTTGGTCCCACTCCGAGCGCCCGTCGACGTAGATGTCGGTCACGGTCACGCTCGAGTGCCCAAGCCGATCGCGAACGGAAGGAAGCGGGACGCCTGCGCCGACGAGCATCGTTCCGTGGAAGTGGCGCAGGTCGTGCAGACGAACATGTGCACCGTCGTCGACGGCCTTGTCGACGCACACCCAGTCGTACGTGAAGCGATCCGGTGGACGCGGACGCGTCCCCTCGACATTGCCGGGCCAGACATAGGCGTCGGTCGGGTAGCCAACACCGCACGCCAGCGCAGCTTCGACATGCCGGCTGCGCATGTTGCGTAGAGCGTTCATGGTCGTTGGATCGATGGCGATCGCTCGCTCGGAGTGCGTCTTCGTGTCCTTCGTCACGAGTCGTGCGCCCCGGCGGCGTCCTGAAAGCGTCTCGTCGTCGCTGACGATGGCATGTCTTATGTGGACGAGTCCAGCGGTGAAATCGATGTCGGTCCAGCGAAGAGCTGCGAGCTCGCCGCGCCGGGCGCCGAGCACGATCGCCATGCGTGCGAAGACTCCGAGATCGGGATCGCGGGCCTCGGCCGCCGCGAGTCTTGTCGCCACGAGCTCGGGTTCGGGTGCGCGAGGAGTCCACTTCGGTGCTTGAGGTACACGCGCTCGTAGAACGGGAGAAGAAGGCAGGTAGCCCCAGCGGACGGCCGCGGTGAACATCGCCGACAAGACCGTCCGGCACGCCCGGATCGATCGGATCCCGAGCGGATGCGGACCGTCGCGCAGTTGTCCGAGCCACTTCTCCACGTCCGCAGTGGAGACGGTCGAGATGCGCTTCCGACCGAAGTGCGGAAGCACGCGCGAGTCGAGCCAGTGGCGGTACCCGATTCGGGTCGAAGGAGAGAGTTCGCGTGCATGCGTCTCCCACCATTCCTCCGACAGCTGCCTGACCGTCAGCGACCGAGACGGGCCAGTGCGGCCCTCCTGGACATCGAGCGTCAGCTGTGCGTGCACGCGGGTTGCCTCGCGGCGTGACACGCCCCGCAGGGTGCGGCGCACGTATTCGTCGCCGCCGCGGGCGTTGCGCCCGGCGTAGACGACGAGCTGATAGGTGGTGCTGCCGTCCTTCGCGCGTCGCGCTCGAATCACGGCGCAACCCTCCCGCCCGGACCGAGTTCCATGCCAAATACCATGCCAAGGCCAGGCGGGAGGGTCAACACCCGACGTCGGTCAGCTGCAGATATTGCCTCTGACCTGCGCCTATGTGGCGGAGGGACTGGGATTTGAACCCAGGGTGACTTGCGCCACAATGGTTTTCGAGACCATCCGATTCGGCCGCTCTCGCATCCCTCCGAGCCGGGTCATTGTAGGCGGCGGGCGGCGAAGAACTCCTTGAGCAACGTCGACGCCTCGTCGGCGCGCACACCGTCGACGACCTCGATGCCGTGGTGCAGACGGGGGTCGGCGCCGAGGTGGTAGAGGCTGCCGAGGGCGCCGGCCTTCGGATCGGCGGCGCCGAACACCACCAGCGGGATGCGCGCGAGCAGCGCGGCCCCCGCGCACATCGGGCACGGCTCGAGCGTCACCACCAGCGCGCAGTCGTCGAGGCGCCACCCCTCGCGCGCTCGCGCCGCGTCGGTGATCGCCAGGAGCTCGGCGTGCGCGGTCGGGTCGCCCGACCGCTCGCGCTCGTTGTGCCGCCGGGCCAGCACCTCGCCGTCGCTCCGGCGCACCACGACCGCGCCCACGGGGACGTCGTCGTGCGCCAGCGCGGCGCGCGCCTCGTCGAGCGCGAGGCCCATTACCGCGTCGTATTCGTGGACGTCGAGCGCCATCTCCCTATTCTTCGACGAAGTCGCTCGCGACCTCGGGCTTCGCGAGGAGGTGCTTCAGCACCTTGCCGCTCGCGTTGTGCGGGAGCTCGTCGCGGAGCTCGACCTTGGTCGGCACCTTGAAGCTCGCCAACGTCGCCGCCACCCACTCCTGCACGTCGGTCTCGGTGAGCGCCCCCGGCGTGTGCGGTACGACGAACGCGGCCACCTCCTGGCCGAGCTTCGGGTGGTCGACGCCCACGATCGCGACCTCGGCGATCTCGGGGTGCTCGAACAGCCGGTTCTCGATCTCGACCGGTGAGATGTTCTCACCGCCGCGGATGATGAGGTCTTGACGGCGACCCTCGAGGTACACGTAGCCGTCGCGGATGACGCCCACGTCGCCGGTGCGGTACCAGCGATCGTCGTCGAGCGCGCGTGCCGTGGCCTCCGGGTTGCGCCAGTAGCCGAGGAACACCGACGCGCCGCGGAGGCAGATCTCGCCGACCTCTCCCTCGGGCAGCACCTCGTCGGTCTCCGAGTCGCGCACCTGGACGCGCATGGTCGCCGACGGCAGCCCGATGCTCTCGGCGTGCGCGAGCTCGGCTCCCGGCCGCAACGTGGTGCCGAGGCCGACGGTCTCGGTGCTGCCGTAGCCGAGCGCGGTGCCGCCGCGCGCGCTGGGGATGCGCTCCTGCAACGTGCGCAGCAGTTCCGGCGGCCACACCGCGCTCCCACCACCGACGTTGCGCACCGACGACGTGTCGTACCGGTCGAGCTCGGAGAAGTCGAGGATGCGCCAGAGCTGCGTCGGCACGAGCGCCCACGTGGTGGCGCCGTGGCGCGCGCTCAGCTCGAGGTGCGTCGCCTCCTGCCACTTGCCCGGCGCCGGGTAGACGATCGTCTGGCCCATCACCGTCGCCGCCACGAGCTGGCAGTTGAGGCCGGCGATGTGGAACATCGGCGCCGCCGAGATGATCACCGAGCGCGCGGGCGGTGTCGGCATCGGGACGCCGCGCTCGGCGTCGGTCATCACCGCCGCCGCGCCGTTGAGCATCGACGCGAGCAGGAAGTGGATGTTGTTGCGATGCGTGAGCATCACGCCCTTCGGGCGTCCGGTGGTACCGCTCGTGAACAAGATGACGAACGGATCGTCCTCGTCGAGCTCGACCTCCGGGAACGGCGCGTCGGGTGCGTACGACTCGAGCGCGGCGAAGTCGTCTTCGAACGAGAGCACCGGCAGATCGGCCGGCAGCTCCACGTCGTCGAGCCGCGCCAGCCGTCGTTGGTCACCGAGCAGCACCTTCGGCTCCGTGAGCTCGACCGCGTACGCGATCTCCTCGCCCGTCCACCATCCGTTGAGCCCGACCACGACTCCACCGAGCGCCACCGTCGCCCAGAAGGTCAGCGCGTACTCGACCGTGTTGGGTGCGACGATCGCGACGCGGTCCCCGGGACCGACGCCGTACCGGTCGCGCAGCGCCGCCGCGACCGCCGCGATCGGCTGGAGGATCGACGCGAAGGTGTACTCCCGCTCGGGGAAGATCACGTAGGGCTTGTCACCCATGCGTTCGACGGCGTTGTGCAGCAGCTCGACGATCGAGCGCGGCCGGTTGGCGAACACGAGCATCCGCGCCCCGAGCACCGCTTCCTCGCACAGCTCGAACGGACCTCCCGGTCCGGTGAGCGTGTCGAGGACGGTCTTGGAGATGGCCTCGGACGGCCAGACGAGGGTCGTCACGCAGGTCGACGCTGCGCGAGCGCGTACCCGTTGTCACGCATCACCAGCTTCGAGTCCTCGGGGCTGAAGCCGAAGTTCTCCAGGTCCTTGATGTACGCGCTCGGCTCCGCGAGACCCTCGGCGTGCGGGTAGTCGGAGCCCATGAGCATGTGGTCGGCGCCGACGAGCTCGCGCAGGCCGGCGAGGTCGTCCTCGTAGTAGGGCGATACCCACACGTGACGGCGGAACGTCTCGCGCGGGTCCTCGGGGTAGCCGTAGGGCGTCTGCGAGTACGACTTCTTCAGCTTGTCGAAGAGGTGGAACACCCAGTCGGAGCCGGTCTCGATCGACGCCATGCGCAGGTTCGGGAAGCGCTGGAACAGACCGTGGGCGAGCAGGTTGGCGAACCA
>DASUAS010000312.1:0-7731 GCA_035763625.1 Acidimicrobiia bacterium | reverse complement strand
CGATGCCATCGAGCGCGTCGCGCGACGAGGTGAAGGGGCGGACCAGCACGCGGTGGACGCCGGCATCGCGGTAGGTGTCGACGTCGGAGACGGTGTCGATGCTCCCGCCGATGGTGAGCGTCGTGGTGCCGGCGCGGCCCGCCTCGGCGCGCGTGGCGTTGATCTCCGCCAGCGCACCCGGGAGCTGCTCGAGCGAGTGGTTCATCGGCAGCCATCCGTCGCCCACCAGCGCGGCGCGGCGTTTCGCCGCGGCGCCGTCGCCACCGATGAGCAAGCTCGGCTGCGGTTGCTGCACCGGCTTCGGGTTGAACATCACCGGCTTGAAGTCGAAGAACTCGCCGTGGTGCTCCACCACGTCCTCCGACCAGAGGCGACGGCAGACGTCGATCGTCTCGTCGACGCGACGACCACGCGTCGAGAAGTCGAGACCGGTCGCCTCCCACTCCTCCTGGAGCCAGCTGGCACCGATGCCGAACTCGACCCGACCACCCGAGATCACGTCGAGCGTCGTGATCGCGCGGGCGGTGACGAACGGATGGCGCAAGCCGATGTTGTAGACGTCGGTGCCGAGGCGCACCGTCTTCGTCGTCGCCGCGATCGCGGCGAGCGCCATGAGCGCGTCGAACGCCGGCGTGTTCGACGGGATCGGCGGGTGCGAGTCACCCGCGTGCGGGCTGCCCTGCATCTCCACCGGGAACACGAGGTGCTCCGGCAACCACACCGACTCGAAGCCCGCGTCCTCGGCTGCCTGGGCCGCCGTCGTCCAGAACTTCGTGTTGACCCCTGCGAGCATCACACCGATCTTCATGGCGCGAGACCGTACGGGTAGTGTCGCCATCCTGCCAGTCGAGACCGCGAGTCCGCATGGGGGGACACACGTGAGCATCGACCGCTTCTCGTTGGACGGCAAGGTCGCGATCGTCACCGGAGGCGCCGGTGGATGTGGTGAGGAGTACGGGCGCGGGCTCACCGCCGCGGGCGCCGCGGTCGTGCTCGCGGACCTCGACGGGGAGCGCGCCGAAGCACACGCCGTCGACCTGCGAGCGCAGGGACGACAGGCGGTCGGCGTGCAGGTCGACATCACCGACCCCGAGGCCGCCAACGCGATGGTGGCGAAGGCGCGCGACGAGTTCGGCGGCGTCGACATCCTGATCAACAACGCGGCGCTGATGAAGGAGATCCCGATGGGATCGCTCCTCACGCTCGACCTCGAGTGGTGGGACCGCGTCATGAAGGTGAACGTGAAGGGCGCGCTCGTGTGTGCGCGCGCCGCGGTGTCGTCGATGCTCGAGCGCGGGGGCGGCCGCATCATCAACCAGGTGTCCGGTGGCGCGTTCATCCCCGGTGGCCTCTACAGCATCAGCAAGCTCGCGCTGGTGAGCCTCACCGCGTCGCTCGCCAACGAGCTCGGGCCGCAGGGCATCAACGTCAACGCGATCGCGCCCGGATTCGTCGCCGACGAGGCCGGCTACGAGTCGCTGGCCAAGGACAGCCCGATGCGCTCGGCCATCCTCGCGGCGGTGCCCGGCAAGAAGGAAGGTCCGCCCGACGACCTCGTCGGCACGATCCTGCTCCTGGCGTCACGCGCCGGTGACTGGATCAACGGCCAGACGATCAGCGTCGACGGCGGCTGGATCATGAGGGTGTGAGGGTCTGAGGAGATGGTGGACGACATCGAGGAGATCGACGAAATCGCGTACCCGGCCACGTTCTGGGGCTACGTCACCCAGCGCGCCGAGGCCACGCCCGACCAGGTGGTGCTGGGCGACGAGACGGGTCGGCGGGTCACCGTCGCCGAGCTCCGCGACGCGGCCGAACGGATGGCCGCGGGGCTGTACGCCGAAGGCATCGGACCGGGCACCGTCGTGTGCTGGCAGCTGCCGACCGGCATCGACACACTCGTGCTGCTCGTCGCGCTGGCACGCCTCGGAGCGGTGCAGTGCCCCATCATCCCGATCCTGCGCGAGCGCGAGGTGCGCTACATCACCAACGAGGCTCGGTGCGACGTCTTCATCGTGCGTCCGCAGTGGCGCGGCTTCGACTACGAAGCGCTCGCGTGCAGCATCGCCGACGAGGTCGGCTACCGGGTGATGGCGACCGACACGTTGCCGACCGGCGACCCGTCGACGCTCCCCGATCCTCCGGCCGACGGGTCGGAGCCACGGTGGCTGTACTACACGTCCGGATCGACCGCCGACCCCAAGGGCGCGTGGCACGTCGACCGCGCGCTCATGGCCGCCGGCAACACGTGATACTCCAAGATGCGGCCGACCAAGGACGACATCTACCCCGTCGCGTTCCCCGTCGGGCACATCGGTGGCGCGGCGATGCTCGTGGTCACGCTCGCGGCCGGCATGTGCATGATCCTGGTCGAGGCGTTCGACGCGGTGGAGTCACCGAAGTTCATGGCCGCGCAGGGTGCGACGCTCCTCGGCACCGCGGTGCCCTTCTTCCGCGCCTACCTCGCGGCGCAGGCCGCGCACGGCCGCGAGAAGCTGTTCCCGAACCTGCGCGCGTGCGTCGGTGGCGGCGCGCCCACGCCGCCCGCGCTGCACGAGGACGTCAAGCGCGAGCTCGGCGGCATCGGCATCGTCGGCAGCTGGGGCCTCACCGAGTTCCCGATCGCCACGTGCGGCAGCGTCACCGACACCAACGAGCAGCTGGCGACGAGCGAGGGCCGGGCGGGTCCCGGCGTCGAGGTTCGCGTCGTCGGTCTCGACGGCCTCGACAAGGGTCCGGGCGAGGAGGGCGAGCTGCGTCTGCGCGGCCCGCAGCTGTTCCAGGGGTACGCCAACCCGGAGCTCAACGACGGTGCGCTCGACGAGCAGGGCTACTTCCACACCGGTGACCTCGGCATCGTCACCGAGACCGGCCACGTGATGATCACCGGGCGGGTGAAGGACATCATCATCCGCAACGCCGAGAACATCTCGGCCAGCGAGATCGAGGACGCGCTCCACCTCCACCCGAAGATCGCCGACGTCGCCGTCATCGCGCTCCCCGACGAGCGCACCGGCGAGCGCGCGTGCGCGGTGGTGAAGCTGGCCGAGGGCGTCGACTCGATCACGCTCGTCGAGATCGGCGACCACTGCCGCGAGCTCGGTCTCGCCCGTCAGAAGGTGCCGGAGCAGCTCGAGCTGGTCGACGAGGTCCCCCGCAACGCCATGGGCAAGATCCAGAAGCCCGAGCTCAAGAAGCGCTTCGCGCCCGCCCCCTGACCGCGAAGTTCAGCGGATCAGGCACCTCAGAGGTGCCCGAGTCACGCAGCTTCGTGGGAGTCAGGCGGTGACGTCGATGAGGACCTTGCCGGTGGCGGTGCGCTCGAGCATGGAGCGGAGGGCGACGGCGGTGTCGGCGAGCGGGTAGACCGCGGAGACGTGGGGGTGGATCTTCCCGCCGACGAAGAGCTCCTGCAGCTCGCGCTGGTCGCGCGCGACGAGGTCGGGCACCGCTTCCGCGATGCTGCGCATCTCCATGCCCCGCACGATCACGCCCTTGAGCAGGATCAGGTTGAGCGGGATGCGCGGGATCTCGCCCGACGCGAACCCGACCACCACGAAGCGGCTCCCCCACTTCGTCGCGCGCAGCGCCTGCTCGGAGTACGGACCACCCACCGGGTCGACGACCACGCCCGCGCCCCCGCCGGTGAGCTCCTTGACCCGCGTCTTGAGGTCTTCCTTCGTGTAGTCGATCCCCGCCACCGCGCCGTACTTCGCGCACAGCGCGAGCTTCTCGGGCGACGACGCCGCCGCGATGACCTGCCCGCCCATGAGCGTCGCCAGCTCGACCGACGCCAGGCCGACGCCGCCGGCGGCGCCGAGCACGAGGACGGTCTCCCCGGGCTGCAGGTCGGCGATGGTGCGCAGCGTGTGCATCGCGGTGGTGTGCGCCACGCTGAACGCCGCCGCGTCGCGCAGGTCGACCGAATCGGGGATCACGTGCACGCTCGTCGCGTGCACGACGATCTTCTCCGCGTACGCGCCCACGAAGCTGGCGCCGTAGACGTGGTCGCCGACGCGCACGCCCTCGACGCCGTCGCCCACCGCGGAGATCACGCCCGAGAACTCGCTCCCGGGGACGAAGGGAGCGGGTACCTGCACCTGGTACTCGTTGTTGACGATCAGGACGTCGGGGAAGTTGACCGCCGCGTGGGCGATGTCGACGACGACCTCACCCGGACCCGGCGCGGGATCCGGCAGCTCCTCCACCACGACTACCTCGGGCGGCCCGTGCTCGGGGACGTAGGCGGCGCGCACTGCTACCGGCTCTCGGTGACGGCGTAGTCGCTCGACTCCGCGAGGTCGGCCGCACCCTGCATGAGGTCGAGCACGATCGGGCCGAACGCGTTGAGCTTCTCGTCGTCGCCGCGCCGCTGGTAGCCCTGCTCGAGCACCACCGCGAGCTTCCACTTCGCCAGGACGATGTAGTAGTCGAGGTCGTCGACCTGACGGCCCGAGATCGACGCGTAGTGCTGCACGACCTCGTCGCGCGACGGCATGCCGTACATGTTGGCGTAGCCCGCGGTCTCCGCTTCGACGGCCATCGTGTCGGCGGGCCAGCTCTGCACCACCCACCCGAGGTCGAGCTTCGGATCGCCGACCGTGCCCATCTCCCAGTCGATGATCGCGGCGAGCTTGGCCGGCGCGCCCTCCTTGAACATCACGTTGGCGAACTGGTAGTCGCCGTGCATCAGCCCGGGGATGAAGTCGATCGGCTTGTGGGCGCGCAGCCACGCCGACGCCGAGTCGTTGCCGGGCAGCTCGCGGCCCTTGATGCGCTCGAGGAACGCGGTCCAGCGGTCGACCTGGCGCTCGTGGAACCCGTCGGGCCGACCGAGGTCCGACAGCGCCCTGGCCCGCCAGTCGACGTTGCCGAGCAGCGCGATGCCCTCGACCAACTGGTAGGCGAGTCCCTTGCGGGCGTCGAGATCGGTGTCGAACGGCGCCGGCCAGCCGTCGGTGTTCATCGGCGACCAGCCGTCGACCCACCCCATCAGATAGAAGGTGCGACCGAGCACGTCGGGGTCCTCGCACACGCCGACGGCCTTGGTGTGCGGCACCTCGGTGCCGTCGAGCGCCTCGATGATCCGCCACTCCCGCAGGATCCCCTTGTCGCGGTCGACCGGCGCCGCCGCCGGCGGGATGCGGATCACGCAGTGGAGGTCGCCGCGGCGCAGCTCGTAGATCTCGTTCTGCGAGCCCCCGGAGACGAAGGCGTGCTCCAGCGGCTCACCCAATCCGGCGAGGCCCTGGTCGTCCATCCATGCTGCGAGCCGGTCGAAGTCGATCACAGGTTCCCCACCTCGTGTTCCAGGTACTCGGCGTACTTCGCCTTGGCCGCCGCCAGCTTCTTCGGCAGGTGCTCGGTCGGCCAGAGATCATCGGTCGGCTTGTACTCGCGGAGCAACTGCCGAGCCACGGTGACCTTGTGCACCTCGGTGGGCCCGTCGGCCAACCCCATCGACGCCGCACCGTGGATCATGCCGTTGAACGGCATCTCGTTGCTCACGCCGAGCGCTCCGTGCACCTGCATCGCCCGCCACGCGATGTCGTGCAGCACCGTGGGCATGACCACCTTGGCGGTGGCGATGTCCTTGCGCACCCGCTTGTAGTCGTTGTACTCGTCGATCTCCCACGCGGTGTACAGCACGAAGAGACGGAACTGCTTGAGCTGCGCGTACGAGTCGGCGATGAAGCCCTGCACGAACTGCTTGTCGGCGAGGATCGAACCCTGCGTCTCGCGTGACAACGCGCGCTCGCACATCATGTCGATCGCCTTCTGCGCGAGACCGATGGTGCGCATGGCGTGGTGGATGCGTCCGCCGCCGAGACGGGTCTGCGCGATGGCGAACGCCTGACCCTCACCGCCGAGCAGCGCGTCGGCGGGCACCCGCACGTCGTCGTAGTGGATCAGCGCGTGCATGCCCTCGCCGAGCGGCTCGCCGGCCAGGCCGATGTTGCGCTCGATCTTCACGCCCGGCGTGTCGGTGGGCACCAGGAACATCGACATGCCCTGGTACGCGCTCACGTCGGGATCGGTGACCACCATCACGATGAGGAACGACGCGGTGCGTGCGTTCGACGAGAAGAACTTCCAGCCGTTGATCACCCACTCGTCGCCGTCCTTGACCGCGCGCGTGGTGAACATGGTGGGGTCGGCGCCGGCGTGTGGCTCGGTCATCGAGTAGCAGGAGAAGCACTCGCCGTCGAGCAGCGGCTGCAGGTAGCGCTCCTTCTGCTCCGGCGTGCCGTAGTGGGCGATGATCTCGGCGTTGCCGGTGTCGGGCGCCTGGCAGCCGAACACGATCGACGCCCACAGCGAACGGCCCAGGATCTCGTTGAGCAGCGCGAGCTTGAGCTGGCCGAAGCCCTGGCCGCCGAGCTCGGGACCGAGGTGGGTGGCCCACAGCCCGCGCCTGCGCACCTCGTCCTTCAGCGGATCGACGATCGCCCGCCGGGTGTCGTCGAGCGGGTGGAACTGCAGGTCGGGGAAGAGCATGTCGAGCGGCTCGACCTCCTCCCGCACGAACGTGTCGACCCAGTCGAGCTGGGCCTGGTACTCGGGATCGGTCCGGAAGTCCCACGCCATCTTGGATTTCCTCTCCTCCGTCGAGGACCAAGAATATGATTCTGACTGTGCAGAACGCAATTCCGAGCAGCGTGCCGAGTGCCGCCCAGGAGGCGCTGGCCCGGCGGGAAGCCGCCTACGCCGACGAGGTGCGCCGCCTGCTCGACGCCGGCCTCGACGTCATGCGCCGCTGCGGCACCTCTTCCCGGCCCCGGGTCGCCGACATCGTCGCCGCCGCCGGCCTCTCGAACGACGCCTTCTACCGCCACTTCCCCTCGAAGGACGCGCTGGTCGCGGCGCTGGTCGACGACGGTGCCCTCCGTCTCCACAGCTACCTCGACCACCAGATGGCCAAGGCTCCCGCGCCGGAGGCGAAGGTTCGCCGTTGGGTCGAGGGCGTGATGTCGCAGGCCGAGGGCGAGGTCGCCGCCACCACGCTCGCGGTCGTCTGGAACGGCGACAGCGTGGCCGGACCGTCGGGACCGGGGCGCACCGTCGCGCGCGCCGCGCCGGGCGGACTGCTCGAGGCACCGTTCGCCGAGCTGGGCAGCACGCGTCCGGAGCTCGATGCCGCGCTCGCCGCGCACGCGGTGTTCGGTCGGCTCTCCGAGCTGCTGTGGGAGGGCACACAGGCCGACGCGGCCGAGGTCGACCACCTCGTCCGGTTCTGCCTCGGCGCCATCACGGCCACCCGTCCCGAACCCGAGTCGACCGCGCCGTAGGAGCGATTCGTCAGTTCGGGTTCGACGATTCGCTGGACGATTCGTTCCTACGAAGCGCCATGACCTCGTGCAGGACCGCGTCGGTGTCGCGGCCGGCGGTGCGCATGTGCCCGCGGGTGCGCGCGGGCACACCGTCCCAGCGCGAGTAGTCGCGCATCACGAGCACCTCGCCGAGGTCGTCGTCGTCGACCGGGAGCCAGCATCCGAGCTCGGCCAGCGCCGCACTCGTGTACACCTCGTCGCGGCCGAGCACCGCGATCGCCGGCACCTCCGCGGCCCGGCACGCGGCGACGACCGCCTCGACGGTCTGCTCCACGACCTGCTCGCGGATGACGCGCCACGCGGCGCGCTGCTCCTCGGTGGTGGCCGCGACCGCGAGCCAGCCGTCGGCCACTGCGACGAAGCAGTGGTCGGGCTCGTCGCCCACGTAGTCGACGTACCC
>DASUAS010000311.1:0-12675 GCA_035763625.1 Acidimicrobiia bacterium | reverse complement strand
GCCGTCGCTGCGCGGCGCGCCGCTCGTCGCCAAGCCGCTGCACCGCGCCGAGCTCCTCGACGCCGTCCACCTCGCCCTCGACGGCGCCGCGTGACCCTCCCCCTCCCATCAGTCCCACGTCGGTCGGGGGGAGAGGTCGGGGTGGTCTACGGGTCGGGGTGGACTACGGGACGAAGCGGTAGCCGACGCCGCGCACGGTGAGGATGCGACTCGGATTGGCCGGATCCACCTCGACCTTGGCGCGCAGCCGGTGGACGTGCTCGCTCACGGTGCCGACGCCCTGCCACTCGGGCTCCGAGTCCCACACGTTGCGCAGCAGCTGCTCGCGTGTGAACACCTGGCGCGGCGACGCGCACAGGAACGCGAGGAGGTCGAACTCGCGGCGGCGCAACTCGACCGCCAGGTCGCGCACGCGCACCTCGCGGGTCGAGAGGTCGAGCTCGAGGTCGGGGAAGTTCAGCGTGGTCTGCTGGCGCGCCGAGCGCGACCGACGCAGCACCGAGCGCACCCGCGCGACGAGCTCCCGCGGCGAGAACGGCTTCACCACGTAGTCGTCGGCGCCGAGCTCCAACCCGATGATGCGGTCGGCTTCGTCGCTGCGCCCGCTGAGCACGATCACCGGGACGGCGGTGTCGGCCCGCACCTGACGCAGCACGTCGAGTCCGCGCACCTTCGGCAGCCCGAGGTCGAGCACCACGAGCTCAGGGGTGTCGCCCGCGATCTTGTCGAGCGCGGTCGCGCCGTCGGAGGCGTCGTCGACCGCGAAACCCTCACGTTCGAGAGCGGTGCGGACGACGTCGACCAGGTCGAGGTCGTCGTCGACGACGAGGATCGTCACGCCCGCGAAGGCTAGGCGGACGCGGGCACGAGAGCCGGGATCTGCGCGTGCTTCTTCACGGAGCGCTTGAACCAGAGCACCGAGATGGTGACGGCGACCACGGTGAGTGCTGCCTGGGCCAGCGACTTGGTGACGACGAAGGTGCCGACCGACTGGGTGAACTGCAGCCACACGGCCACCGACGCGTTGACAAAGCACGTCACCGCCCACAGGAGTGAGATCCCGAGGAAGCAGCGACGCACGCGGTCGTCGGCCATCACGTGCGCGGGGATCGGGCAGAAGTCGGCGGCGATGCGCTGGGCCAGCGGCCGACCGAGCGCCACCGACAGGAGGAACGCCACCGCGACCAGCGCGGTGCCGACCGTCGGCTGGAGGAAGTAGATGACGGAGCTGCCGGTGGCGAAGGCCAGCACGGAGCGAGCGGTCAACGTCACCGTCCCGATCAGGAGCAGGCCCGGGATCCGTTGGCGGGTCACCACCCGCCGGAGCAGCGCCGCGTACGACCAACTGAGCCCGGCGACCATCGCGCCCCAGAGCCCGAAGAAGTGCAGCACCACCATGAAGAGGCCGACCGGCACGAGCGTGCCCTCGAGCAGGTTCGGGAGCGCGTGCCGGGCCAGGATGTGCAGGCGCGGGATCTCGAACGAAGCGGACATCGGGCCCTTCTCGGCAGCGGGCGGCGACGGGTTGAGCGAGATGCTACGGAACGTGACCTGAGACCATCCCGAGAGCTCGGGCGACGCCCGAGACGGGGCGAGCGGAGCGAGCGACGGGGACACGCGGCGTCGCGCGATGATCCGCCGATGCACGCGCGTGCCGTCGTCCTCGACTTCTTCGGCACGCTCGCGCGCGCGACGACGTCGGTCGGCATCGACGAGGTCCTCGCCCGCCACGGCCACACCCTGCCCGAGCACCTCCAGGAGATGTGGTGGAGCGGCGACATCGACGGGAGCGAGCACGTGGAGCAGTCACGCTCCCGCGAGCACTACCTCGCCTGGCAGCGGGAGCGTCTGGTGGCGATGCTCCACCAGGCCGACGTGCACCCCGCGCAGCACGAGGCGATCCTCGCCGATCTGCAGGCCGGACGGGCGGTGCGGGTGCTCGAGGCCTACGACGAGGTCCTCCCCGTGCTCGGCGAGCTGCGCGACCGGGGCCTCACGCTCGCGATCTGCTCGAACTGGGACTGGGATCTGGAGCCCGCGGTCGCCGAGACCGGCCTCGACGGGTGGTTCGACACCATCGTGTCGTCGGCGTGGGCGGGCGCGCGCAAGCCCCACCCACGGATCTACCGGTACCTGCTCGAGCAGAGCGGTCTGGATCCGGCGGAGATCCTCTTCGTCGGCGACACGTGGGGACCCGACGTCGAGGGGCCCCTCGCGGCCGGGATGACGCCGGCCTACCTCGAGCGCGACGGCCACTGGCCCGACTCGACCCGACCCGACGACACCTCGGGCGTCGCGGTCGCGCACCTGCGCGACCTGCGGGGGCTGTTGCCGCTCGTGGGAGCGGGATGACGGCCCGTCGATCGGGCTGCGTCAGACGACGCGGACGTTCTGCGCTTCTTCGCCCTTGCGTCCCGGGCCCACGTCGAACTCGACGCGCTGGCCCTCTTCCAGGGTGCGGTAGCCCGAGCCCTGGATGGCCGAGAAGTGGACGAACACGTCGGGCCCGTCCTCACGGGAGATGAAGCCGTAGCCCTTCTCCGCGTTGAACCATTTCACACTGCCTGTCGCCAACGCCGTGCTCCCTCGATCTTGCGCTTTCGGATCTTGCGCTTGTAGCAAATGCGTCCGGTGCTCGAATGCCCGGACGTCGGGAAACGGTAGCAGCCACCCGGGTGCCCCGCTACCGGTTCCGCGAGGGCTGCGCCGGGGCGCGTCCGACGCGCGACCATCGGGGGATGGCCGCCACGATCGTCTCGTTCCACGCTCATCCCGACGACGAGGCGATCCTCGTCGGCGGCACGTTGGCGATGGCCGCCGACGCCGGCCACCGCGTCGTGCTGGTCTTCGCGACGCGGGGCGATCTCGGCGAGGTCGCCGACGGCGTCCTCGGGCCCGACGAGACGCTCGCGGAGCGCCGCGAACAGGAGGCGCGCGACGCCGCGTCGGTGCTCGGCGCGGCGCGGGTCGAGTTCCTCCCGTTCCTCGACTCCGGCATGGCCGGCGAGCCCACGAACGACGGCCCCGACGCGTTCGCGGCCGCCGACGTGGAGTTGGCCGCCGACCACCTCGCCGAGGTCCTGCGCGAGGAGCAGGCCGACGTGCTCACCGTCTACGACGAGCGCGGCGGCTACGGCCACCCCGACCACATCCAGGTGCACGTCGTCGGCCGGCGCGCGGCCGCGCTCGCCGGCACCGCGCGCGTCTACGCCGCGACCACGAGCAAGGAGCACTTCCTGAGCTTGGGCGAGCGCCTCGCCGACCAGGTCCCACCCGACGTGGAGCGCCCTGATCCCGAGGAGCTCGACCTCGGCGTGGCGGAGGCCCGCATCACGACCCGAGTGGACGTGAGCGGGAAGCTCGACCGCAAGCGGGCGGCGATGGCGGCCCACCCGTCGCAGATCACCGACCAGTCGTTCTTCCTCGCCATGCCACCCGACGTGTTCGAGCTGGTGTTCGGCACCGAGTGGTTCGTCCGCCTCGACGAGACGCCCGCGGTGCCCGAGACCTGGATCCTCGACGAGCCGCGGCCCTGACCCCGCTTCAGAGCCCGGTGCGCAGGTTGCCCGTGCGACGACGCAGGCGCGATCGCCGGAAGCGGAACGAGCGGTCGGACGACCACGGTGCGTACGGCGTCATGATGAACCCGGCCAGCGTGAGCAACGGCACGTCGTAGTTGACCCGCCAGCCGGTGAAGTCGAACCAGGCCGCGTCGCGGTCGGCGCGGATCGGGAGCCCGGCCTCGACCAGCTCGTCGCAGGCGGCGAGGAACTCCTCCTTCGTGATGCTGATGGGGTCACCGGGGTGCGGGTCGGGCTCGTACGGGATCCCGTAGTAGTCGGCGATCGCCCGCAGCGCGAAGAAGCCGGCGCGGACGCAGATCCCGGCTTCGGGATCGAAGCCCATGTCGACGGCCGCGAGCCGCAGCGACGCCGCGTCGAGCACCGCGCCGCTGGCGGTGACCCACGACCGGTGCCCCACCGGTGAGCGGAAGAAGCTGAGCACTCCGAGCGACGTGTGCGTCTCCTCGAGCTCGGTGAACCACTGCTGCCAGGTGCGCCAGAAGTCGTCGAGGAGGTGGAAGCGCTCCATGCGCTGCGACTGCACGAGGAGGTGCACGCCCGACGGCGGGTTGCCGGCGCGCACCTCGAGCTGGGCGACCTGCACCTCGCGGCGGGAGAAGGCGGAGTAGATGGTGGGCAGGTACGCGATCAACAAGCCGAGGAGGGTGAGGCCGGTGGCCGCCTCCGCGAACGAGGCGATGTTGGTGGCGAGATCGGGCGGCCGCACGAACCCGAGCGTGAACAGCGACGAGCCGCTCATCTCGAACGCCTGCTCGAACCCCCGCACCCCCAGCGCGTGGAAGGCCGCGGTATAGGCGGCCAACACCATCACCATCCACGCCGCAGGGAGCATCAGCAGGCCTATGGGCCCGAACAGCGACATGACCGAGTCGCGTCCGTCGTAGGTGCGCGCGGCGCGAGCGACCTGGTTGAAGGCGGAACGGAGGACGATGAAGACGCTGCGGGTGACGATCGGGGTCGCCGCGCGCGGCAGCACGAACGTCCGGATGACCGAGTCGAACACCAGCAGCAACAGAGCGATCCCGAGCACGAACCACAGGATTTCGGTCAGGACGTGCATCCGGTGCAGTTTCGCAGCTCTCCCCCGCCGCTCGCTCCCGCTCACTCCGTCCCCGCGACGAGCGACGGGCGGAGCCCGCCCGCTCGTCGGGCGTGCGGGCCGCCGTCGCGCGCTTCAGTCCTCCCCGGGGGACGGGCGGCGGCGGTCCTGCTTGCGGGCCGACTGGCGCCGCTTCGAGTCGAGGCGGGCCTCCTTGGCCGACCGGCTCGGCTTGGTGGCCCGCCGGGGGGGGTCGACGCGCAGCGCGTCCGCCAGGCGCGACCGGAGCCGCTCGAGCGCGAGCTCGCGGTTGCGGGCCTGCGACCGCGAGTCGGACGCGGTGGCGCGTGCGACGGGACCGAGTCGTTCGAGCAACCGCGCTTGCTGACCCGGCGCGAGCGAGGTCGACGTCGCGATCGGGAAGCGCACCTCGACCCGGGTGTCCGACGTGTTCGCGTGCTGCCCGCCCGGACCACCCGATCCCGTCGTACGCCACTCGAGCTCGTCGAGTCGGATCACGCAGGTCGGCGTGACCCGCAACACACCACGTTCCGCGGCCGGAACGCCGTCGTCGCGCGCGTCCGTGTCCGCCACGGAGGATTAGGGTACCGGCCGGTAACTTCGGATGGGCACGGCCCCGGGGGTCCGAACGAATGACCACTGCACCTGTCTCCACCAGGCTCCGGACCCGAGTCGGGGCCGCCGCGCTCGCACTGGCGACCGCCGCCGCGCTCCTCGTCGCGGCCGCACCATCGGCGTCGGCGGCGAGCAGCCCCAAGCCGGGCGGCTCCGTGAGCTACGGGCTCGAGGCCGAGACCGGTGGCGGCTGGTGCCCCAACACCGCGCAGCTCGCGATCTCCGGCATCGAGGTCGGCGCCGCCATCTACGACACGCTCGTGGTGCCCAACTCGAAGGGGAAGATCGTCCCCTACCTCGCCAAGTCGATCGAGCACTCCCCCGACTACAAGACCTGGACGGTCACGCTCCGTGACGGCATCAAGTTCCACGACGGCGAGCCTCTCGACGCCGCCGCCGTCGTCCAGAACCTCGCGGCGTACCGCGCCAGCCCGCTGATCGGCGCGGCGTTGAAGGAGGTCGACAGCGTCACCGCGACGTCGCCGAGCGTCGTCACCATCACCACCACGGTGCCGTGGGTGGCGTTCGACTGGTTCCTGTACCTCGACGGCCGCATGCTGATCGAGGCGCCCGCCCAGCTCACCTCGCCCGACTGCGCGAGCAAGCTCATCGGCACCGGTCCGTTCAAGCTCGACCACTGGACGGTCAACCAGGAGCTGGTCGCGGTCAAGAACCCCGACTACTGGCAGAAGGACTCGAAGGGGCAGCGCCTGCCCTACCTCGACAAGATCACGTTCAAGCCGGTGGCCGAGGCCGGTCAGCGCGTGAACAGCCTGCAGGGGAAGACGCTCGACATCATCCACACGTCCGACGGCCAGCAGGTCGACGCCATCCAGCGACAGGCGTCGAACTACAACCTGCTCGACGAGAAGCCCGGGCGACGTGAGGTGCGCTACTACCTCATGAACGTCAACAAGCCACCGCTCGACGACGCCAACGCCCGCAAGGCCGTCGCGCTCGCCATCGACCGCAACCAGATCAACCAGCTGCGCAACGACGGCATCTTCACCGTGGCCAACGGGCCCTTCGACAGCGACGTGCCCGGCTACATGAAGAACCCGGGCTACCCGAAGTACAACCTCAACGAGGCGAAGAAGCTCGCCTCTGCCTACAAGTCGTCGCACGGCGGGAGCTTCAACCTCGTGCTCGAGCACACCAACGACCCCGCCAACACCGCCGAGGCGGAGCTCATGAAGGAGCAGCTGGCGAAGGCCGGCATCGACGCCACGCTGAAGCAGGACGACCAGACCGCGTTCATCTCCGCCGCGGTGAGCGGCAACTTCAGCATCATGCTGTGGCGCAACCACCCGGGCGACGACCCCGACACCAACTACCAGTGGTGGCAGACCGGGTCGATCCTGAACTTCGGCAAGATCGCCGATCCGCAGCTGCAGTCGCTGCTCGACCAGGGCCGCTCCGAGACCAACCCGACCAAGCGCACGCAGATCTACGAGAAGGTCAACCAGGAGTTCTCGAAGAACCTCTACAACGTGTGGGCCTACTACGCGCAGTGGGTCGTCGCGGCCCAGAAGAACGTGCAGGGGCTCATGGGCCCGCCGCTGCCCGACGGTGGCGGTAAGCCGCTGTTCCTCTACGGCCGTCATCCGTTGCTCGGCATCTACGTGAACAAGTAGACAACTGGCCCATGGGGCAGATCGCACGTCGACTGGTCCAGCTCGTCGTCGTCGTCATCCTCTCGACGCTGTTCGCGTTCGCGCTGCTCCGGTTGTTCCCGGGAGACGCCGCCGACGCGGTCATCCCCTACGGCACCCGCGCGCAGAAGGCGAAGTTCCGGGCCGAGACCGGTCTCGACAAGCCCTTCTTCGAGCAGTACGCGACGTGGCTGGGCAACCTCGCGCAGGGCGACTTCGGCAAGGACTACCAGTCGAACACGCCGGTGTCGCAGAAGTTGGAGACCGCGCTCCCGGTCTCCTTGCAGCTCATGCTGTACGCGCAGATCCTGGCGCTGGTCGTGGCGATCCCGCTCGGCGTGTTCAGCGCGTACCGGGCCGGCACCAAGTCCGACGGTGCGATCAACGCCGGCGCGTTCGCGTTGCTGGCGCTGCCGAGCTTCGTGCTCGCGCTCGCGCTCGCGTACTGGGTGGGCGTCAAGTGGCATCCCGACATACCGCTGCTCGGCCGGATCCCGGTGTCGGGATACGAGCCGGGCTGGATGGAGGCGGTGTTCGGCGCGCCGACCGGGAACTTGGGGAAGCACTTCGCCAGCATGCTGCTGCCGTCGATCGCGCTGGCCGCCGGGCTGATCGCCGTCTACATGCGCCTGCTGCGCAGCGACATGATCGCCACCCTCCAGGAGAACTACATCACCATGGCGCGGGCGAAGGGCCTGTCGGACCAGCGCATCCTCTGGCGCCACGCGCTGCGCCCGTCGAGCCTGACGTTGTTGACGGTGGCGGGGCTCAACTTCGGCACGCTGATCGGCGGGGCGGTCGCAGTCGAGGTGATCTTCCAGATCCCGGGCCTCGGCACGCTCATCTACCAGGCGATCAACGCTCGCCAGCTCGTCGAGCTCCAGAGCTACATCGCGATCATCGCCGTGGGCTACGTGCTCATCAACTTCGCCATCGACACGCTGTACGTCGTGCTCGACCCGAGGATCCGCCGTGCCCGAGCCTGAAGGCGATCCGCTCCGCAGCCTCGTCAGCGAGGCCACCCGCGGCACGCCGGTCGACGCCGGCACCATCGAGATCGCGGCGGTCGGGACGGTGCCCAGCCGTCGGCGCCGCCGCCGCCACCTCGGGTTCGCGGCGTGGTTGTCGATCGCGTGGATGACGCTCGTGGTCGGCCTGGCGATCCTGGCGCCGGTGCTCCCGCTCGACGATCCCCGGGCGAGCATCACCGACATCGCGCGTCGCGGACCGTTCGCCGACGCGGGCAGCGCGCCCGGTCATCTCCTCGGCGGCGACTTCAACGGGCGCGACATGCTCTCGCGGCTCATCTGGGGCGGGCGCACCACGCTGGTCATCTGCACGGTCGCGGTCGCCATCGGATTCGTGCTCGGCGGGATCCTCGGCCTGCTCGGCGGCTACTTCCGGGGCAAGGTCGACGTCGTCGTGAGCGTGCTGCTCGACGTGTTCCTCGCCATCCCCGCGGTGATCCTCGCCCTCGCGCTGGTGACGATCCTGCGCACCCAACCCGGCACCCACGGCGGCGGCCTCGATCCCGAGGTGGCACTGATCCTCGCGCTCGGGCTCGTGTCGATCCCGGTGCTCGGGCGCATCACACGGGCGAGCACGTTGTCGTGGTCGGAGCGCGAGTTCGTGCTCGCGGCGCGCGCCCAGGGCGCGAAGCACCGCCGCATCATCTGGCGCGAGGTCCTCCCCAACGTGTTGCCGGCGATGATGTCGATCGCGCTGCTCGGCATCGCGGTGGCGATCGTCGCCGAGGGCACGCTGGCGATCCTCGGCGCGAGCGTCGAGACCGACACACCCGCGTGGGGCAACATGATCGCCGTCGGCCGTCCCTATCTCCAGCGTGCGCCGCACATCATCTTCGAGCCCGCGCTGATGATCTTCTTCACCGTGCTCGCGCTGAACATGCTGGGCGACGTGGTGCGCGCCCGCTTCGACGTGCAGGAGTCCGGCCTGTGAGCGGTGGTGAGGCCCTGCTCGAGGTCACCGACGTGGCCACGTGGTTCGACACCGACCGCGGGCTGGTGCACGCGGTCGACGGCGTGTCCTTCGAGCTCGAGCGCGGGCGCACGCTCGGCATCGTCGGCGAGTCGGGCTCGGGCAAGACGGTGCTCGCCCGATCGATCATGGGGCTCTTGCCCAAGAAGGACGTCGTCCGGCGCGGCTCGATCCGGTTCGAAGGCGTCGAGATCGGCCAGGCGACACCGAAGCAGATGCGCAAGTACTGGGGCACCAGCATGGCGATGGTGTTCCAGGACCCGATGACCGCGCTCAACCCGGTCATGAAGATCGGCCAGCAGATCACCGAGTCGATCAACACGCACCTCGACGTCACGCGCGCCTTCGCCCGCGAGCTGGCGGTGTCGTTGCTCGAGTCGGTGCGGGTGCCCGACCCCGAACGCCGGATGGGCGAGTATCCGCACCAGCTGTCGGGCGGGCTGCGCCAGCGCGTGTGCATCGCGGTCGCGTTGGCGTGTGGTCCGCAACTCCTGCTGGCCGACGAACCCACCACCGCGCTCGACGTGACCGTGCAGGCCCAGGTGCTCGACGTGCTCGAGGCGCAGCAGCGCGAGCGGTTCATGGCGCTGTTGCTCGTGACCCACGACCTCGGCGTGGTCGCCGGGCGCACCGACGAGGTGCTCGTGATGTACGCGGGCCAGGTCGTGGAGAAGGCGTCGACCGCCACGCTCTTCTCCGACATGAAGATGCCGTACACCGAGGCGTTGCTGGAGTCGATCCCGAAGGTCACCGAGCCGAGCCACACGCGCCTCGCCGCCATCCCGGGGCGCCCGCCCGACCTGGTCGACCCACCGCAGGGATGTCGGTTCGCGGCCCGCTGCGCGTACGTGCAGGACCGCTGCCACGAGGAGCAGCCACCGCTGCGGCCGGGGCTGACTCCCGGACACGAGTTCCGATGCTGGTTCCCGGTGGGCACCCCGGAGGGCGCCGAGGCGCTGGCGCGCAACCGGGCCGTCGCGGCCACGCCGGGTGAGGCCCCGTAGTGGCCGGCACCGGCACCGCGCACCTCCGGCCCGAGACCGACGCGCTGCTGCGGGTCGAGGACCTCGTCGTCGAGTTCCGCGCCCGGGGCGGCACGGTCCACGCGGTCTCGGGGATCAGCCTCGACATCCTCGCGGGCGAGACGCTCGGCCTCGTCGGCGAGTCGGGCTGCGGCAAGTCGACGACCGGGCGCGCGGTCATGCAGCTGCCGCGGCCCACGTCGGGGAGTGTGCGCTTCGACGGCGTCGAGCTCACCGAGCTCAAGGGCGCCGCGCTCCGCCGCCGCCGACCCCAGCTGCAGATGATCTTCCAGGACCCGATCTCGTCGCTCAACCCGCGGCGCCGGGTGGGCGACATCGTCGCCGAGGGTCTCGACATCTGGGACGTCGGCGACGCCGAGTCGCGCCGGGCGAAGGTCGACGAGACGCTCGACGCGGTCGGGCTCGATCCCGACGCCGCACGCGGTCGACGGCCGCACGAGTTCTCCGGCGGTCAGTGCCAACGCATCTCGATCGCGCGCGCGGTCATCACCGATCCGAAGCTCATCATCTGCGACGAGCCGGTGTCGGCACTCGACGTGTCGGTCCAGGCGCAGATCCTCAACCTCCTCGAGGAGATGAAGGAGCGCTACGACCTCACCATGCTCTTCATCGCCCACGACCTCGCGGTGGTGAAGAACGTGAGCGATCGCGTCGCGGTCATGTACCTCGGCAAGTTGTGCGAGGTCGGCACGCCCGACGTGCTGTTCGCGCAGCCCGCGCACCCCTACACGGCCGCGCTCCTCGCGTCGATCCCGGTCCCCGAGCCGGGTGCGTCAGCCGACGACACGGGCGTGCTCGGTGAGATCCCCTCGAACCTCGATCCACCGAGCGGCTGCCGGTTCCGCACCCGCTGTCCGCGGGCCCGGGAGCGCTGCGCCGAGGAGGAGCCGCAGATCCGCAACGTCGGCCCCGACCAGTACGTCGCCTGCCACTTCCCGCTCGCGCCCGGCGAGCAGCTCGAGTCGACGCCCGCGTGAACACCCGCAGCCGAGCGCGCTCGCGCGTCAGAGCGGACGGACGGTACCGAGGATCTCGTCGATCACCGCGGCTCCACTCGCGTCGTCGGACGAGGTCACCGTGACAACCGTGCTGGAGGTCGCGCCCGGGATCACCAGCTGACCGATGGACTCCGAGATCGTCGTACCGTCCGGGTTCTTGAACGGCAGGGTGACGTCGCTCCGGAAGGCCTTCTCGCGACCGGCGTCGACGGCCTTCACGTCGACCAGGGTTGCACCCGCGGAGTGGTAGATCTGAGCGAGCTGATCCCTGAGCGCGGCCACGGTGAGACCTCGCCCACCGCCAGTCGTCAGGACGCGGTCGAGAGCAAGGCAGCCAGCTTCGGGTTGTTCTTCTCGGCCGCCTTGCTCATCGACGCGACGCCCTTCTTCGTCACCGGCACGACGGTCCAGCGCTCGGGAGAGGCGATGGAGATGCCGGCGCTCTTGACCCTCGTCGTGGTCGTCGCGGTTGCAGCACTCGAGGCCACTGCCGTCGTGGCGAGAGTTGCGACGAACGCCATGATCAGCGCAATGACGACTGCGGGCGGTCGACGCATCGTGCCCCCTCGCACTCGAACGTCACCACACGGAAAGCTGTCGGAGGCAGTACGACAGAAGTCAGGGGCGCGGGTTCACGTGCTGGGGTGTTCGTCGCATCGTCTCGCGGGTGTCGTCGAGCACGGTGCGCAGCTGCGAGAGCACCGACGCGGCGTCGGCGTCGGCGGCACGGTTGGCGCGCTCCTCGGGGTCGGCGGTGAGGTTGTGCAGCTCCCATTGGGCGTCGGCGGGCTCGGACGTCCTCGCGCCGGCGAGGCCGTGCGCCTCCTCCCAGTCGACGAGGCGTTCGTAGTAGTGGTTCAGCTTCCAGAGCTCGGGCGCGCCGTCGTCGCCGGTCGGGAGGCGCGTGATCACCGACTCGACCTTGCCCGGCTGACCGACGGGTTCGAACGGATCGTCGGAGAAGAGGTTGGTCGTGCGCAGCCCCCTGGTGACCTGGTCCTCGGTCATGAAGTAGATCGGCGCGTCGAGGGCGTCATCGGTGATCGCGCCGGTGAGCAGCGGCGAGAGGTCACGACCGACGAACGGCTGCGTCTCCACGTGGTGGCGCGACACCGTCGCGGCCGCCGCCTCGACGTCGGCACCGACCAAGCCCAGCAGCGTGGGCACGAGGTCGACGTGACTGGTCGCCACGTGCACGCCGGGCGCGTCGGTGTCGACGCCCGGGCCGGACACGAGGAACGGGACGCGCAGCGCTTCGTCGTATGCGTTGTGCCACTTCTGGAGGAGTCCTCCGTGCGCGCCCACGAGGTCGCCGTGGTCGGAGGTGAAGACGACGATGGTGTCGTCGGCGAGACCTCGGGCCTCGAGCTCGTCGAGGATGCGCATGATCGCCGCGTCGACCAGCACCTGCAGGAACTGGTAGAGGCGCCGGTACTCGCCGTCGGTGTCCTGCGGGTAGAGGACCTTGGGCCACACCTCCTTGAACTGGCGCTGGCAGTCGGGACGACCCGCGAACGAGTCGGACTGCGACGGCGGCTCCGCGACCTCGGGGATCGAGTCGGGGATCGACGGGAAGCCGAGCATGCTCCAGGCCGCGCCCGTGAACGCGATGTCGTGCGGGTTGACGAACGACGCCACCGCCAGCCACGGCGCGTCGTCGTCGCCGGCGGCGATGTCGGCGAACAGCTCGACGACCTCCTGCGCGAACACGCCGTCGCGCACGAA
>DASUAS010000310.1:0-5527 GCA_035763625.1 Acidimicrobiia bacterium | reverse complement strand
TCGGGCGGGGCCACGTGGAACTTCCGCAACAGCGACGCGCCGATCACGTAGACGACGAGGGCGACCGCAACCGCGAGCACGATGCGCAAGACCGTCCACATGCCACGATGGTCGCGCCGCGGCGGGCACGAACGCGAACGCGGCCGCGTCCGAACCCGCTACGGCCGCTCGAACAAGGTGGCGTTGGCCTGCCCGCCGCCCTCGCACATCAGCTGGAGGCCCCGGCGGGTCCCGCTGCGCTCGAGCTCGCACAACAGGGTGGCGGTGAGCCGCGCGCCCGACGCCCCCAGCGGGTGGCCCAGCGCGATCGCACCCCCGTTCACGTTCACCTGCTCCATGTCGGGATGGACCTCGCGCGCCCACGCGAGCACCACGCTGGCGAACGCCTCGTTGATCTCGATGCGATCGACCGCGTCGAGCGCGAGGCCGGCGCGCTCGAGGATCCGCTCGGTCGCGGGGATCGGCGCGGTGAGCATCAGGATGGGATCGGCACCTGCCAGCGCGAAGGCGACGATGCGCGCCCGCGGCGTGAGACCCAACCGGGCGGCGGCCTCCTCGCTGGTCACGAGCACCGCGGCCGCGCCGTCGCTGATCTGCGACGAGTTGCCGGCGGTGATCATGCCGTTCGGCTTGAACGCCGGCTTGAGCGCCGCGAGACGTTCGAGCGTCGTGTCCCGTCGGATGCCCTCGTCGATCGTCATCGGGCGCGAGCGGCCGTCGACCGGGATCGCGACCGGCACCAGCTCGCGGTCGAAGCGCGCCTCGGCCGTCGCCACTGCCGCCCGCTGCTGCGACTCCAACGCGAACGCGTCGAGGTCGTCACGCGTGAAGCCCCATCGTTCGGCGATCAACTCCGCCGAGATGCCTTGCGGCACGAGGTCGGGGTATCGCTCCACCAACCGGGTGCCGAACGGATCCGCGCCCAGGACCGACGATCCCATCGGCACCCGGGTCATGCTCTCGACCCCGGCCGCGATCACCACGTCGTACGCGCCCGCGATGACGCCCTGCGCGGCGAAGTGGAGGGCCTGCTGCGACGATCCGCACTGCCGGTCGACCGTGGTGCCGGGGACCGTGTCGGGGAAGCCGGCCGCGAGCAGCGCGTTGCGACTCACGTTCAGGGCCTGCTCCCCGACCTGCGACACGCAGCCGGTGATCACGTCGTCGACGATCGCGGGGTCGAGGTCGCTGCGGACCACGAGGGTCGAGAGCACGTGGGCCAGCAGGTCGACCGGATGCCAACCCGCGAGCTGGCCGTTGCGCCGCCCGAGGGGCGTGCGGATGGCGTCGACGACGACGGCGGTGGGCATGGCGTTTTCGCTCCTGCTCCATGGGTCGATCAGCGCGGCGCGGGACACCTCGGGCCGCGGGCGTTGGCTCCTCGGCTCGCGCCTCCGCTCGCCCCGAAGATACCGGCGACCCCCGGTAGCCTCACCCGGTGCGCAACATGGACCGATCCCTCGGCGACGGCGGCATGCCGTTGCTCGGGCAGCTCGGCGTCGAGTTCCAGCGCTACGGCGAGGGCTGGGCGGAAGCCGCGTGGTCGCCCACCGAGCTGGCCGGCAACCCGTTCGGCATCGTGCACGGCGGGGTGTACGGCGTGGTCCACGACGCGGCGATGAACTTCGCGGCCAACAGTGCGCTCGAATCGGGTGACCGCGTCGCCACCCTCGACGTCTCGTACCAGACGCGCCGCGCGCCGAAGGTGGGCGACGCGCTCGAGGTGCGGGGCGAGGTGACGCAGCTCACGCGCCAGGTGGCGTACACCGAGTCGACGGTCACCGACGCCGACGGCGGTGTGGTGTCGCGCGCGATGGCGACCTTCATCGTGCGCCGCTCGTCGCAGTGACCGCACCGGCCACCGAGCTCGCGCCGACGAACGCGCCGGCCGCCGGACCGCTCACGCGACGCATCCGGCACGGATGGGTCGTCGAGCTCCTCGTCGGCATCGGGATCTACCTGCTCTACGACACGTTGCGCGACAAGGTCGCCGGGGTGAGCGCGGACGCGTTCCGGCACGCGCAGCAGATCGTCGACGCCGAGAAGTTCCTCGGGCTGTACCACGAGCACTCCATCCAGCACGCGTTCCTGCATCTCGACTGGTTCATGGCGTTCTGGAACATCTGGTACGGCACCATCCACTTCGTCATGCCGGTGGTGGCGCTGGTGTGGCTCTACCGGCGGATGCCCGCTCGTTACGTGCGATGGCGCAACACCTTCGTGCTCATGCTCGGCTTGTCGCTCCTGGCGTTCTGGGCGTACCCGCTCATGCCGCCGCGCCTCATGCCGGCGCACTACGGCTTCGTCGACACCGCCGCCGACTTCTTCAACTTCGGTCCGCAGGTGCGCGTGCACCTCGGGCCCGACGGCCAGCCGTCGGCCGAGGCGATCCGCACGTACGGCAACCTCTTCGCGGCGATGCCGAGCCTGCACGTCGGGTGGTCGACGTGGTCGGTCCTCGCGGTGTGGCCGTTGCTGAGACGAACGTGGGCCAAGGTGCTGTGGGCGCTCTACCCGGTGGGCATCTTCTTCTGCATCGTGGTCACCGCCAACCACTGGATCCTCGACGCGGTCGGCGGCTGGGTCGTGCTCGCGCTCGGCTACCTCGGCGCACTCGGGATCGACCGGGCGCTCAGCCGTCGACGCGCCGCCTGAACAGGACGCGTTCCAGGAGCGCGAACTGCGCGACCCAGAGGATGCCGAAGCCGCTCAGGTGCGCCATCAGGATCACGAACGTGCGCAACGGTTCTCCGAGGTGCGCGCCGTGCAACCACGAGTCGCTCAGTGCGACCGCCACCGTCGAGAGCACCAGACCCGCGAACGAGAGCACCCAGAACGGGGCGAGCTCACGCCACAGGTCGGACTCGCCTCGCTTGCCCCACGTCCAACGCCGGTTGAGGTGGTAGGACGGCACCGTGGCCACCGCGGTCGCGAGCACGTTGGCCGCCCACGCCTCCATGCCGAGACCCAGGGTGGCGGCCGCCAGCGTGGTGACGCTGATGATCGTGGTGATCACCGACACGCCCATGCAGCGCGCCAGGCGGGTCACCAGCGTGGTCGGTGGTGCGATGGGGGGCGACGGGAGGAGGGTCGGGGCTTCGATGGTCGAATCGTGCCGCGCGTCCGGTGAATCCCCGCTGAATCACTCGCGAACCGGCGCGCTCCGCTCCGCCAGCACGACGAGGGCCGCGACCAGGGCGGCGAGGGCCAGCCCGGTGACGAGCACCGGCTGACCGGTGAAGGTGGCACCGGCGACGAGGACGACCGCGATCAGGAGCGGGCCGAGTCGGTCGCGGTGCACGCCGTAGAGCAGCGTCTGGATGAACGCGACCGCGAGCAGGAAGAGGATCACCGGCACCGTGAACGCGGCCGCGGCGGCGACGTCCGAGAGGTGCGTTCGACCCGTCACGCGGTCGACCATCACCCCCACTCCGGTACCCACTGCGGCGGCCGCCGCGAGCACCACGTAGTGGCCGTACCCCCACGGGAAGGCGACGCGGTTCGACAAGCGCGGTGCGGCGGGCTTGGCGAAGTAGATCCACCACATCGCGAACACGGTGAGCAGCGCGCCCACCGCGGTGAGGACGGCAGCCAGGTCGACGTTGCGCGCGTCCACGACGGCCTGGAACGCAATCGACGACGAGAGGATCGTCTCACCCAGCACGATGATGGTGAAGAGGCCGTACCGCTCGGCGATGTGCTCGGGGTGCCACGTGGTGGGCTCCACCGCCTCGGCCCACATGGGCACGACCAACTCCACCGCGCCCATCAGGACGAACGCCCACACCGGCCAGCCGACGATGCCGACCGCCGCCCATCCGATCATGCAGAGCGAGACCCCGGCCGCGTACCGGCGGTCGGTGCCCCGCCGGGAGGAGTCGTGGTGCGCGGCGCGCAGCCAGAGCGTGGACAGCGCGGCGCGCATCACGAGGTAGCCCGCCAGCACGACGTCGAAGTCGCGGTGCTCGAACGCGCGGGGCACGCCCGCGGCCAGGAGCAGCACCCCAGCCATCTGCACGAACACGAGCACCCGGTAGAGAGCGTCGTCGTTGTCGTACGCGGACGCGAACCACGTGAAGTTCATCCACGCCCACCAGATCCCGAAGAACACGAGCACGTAGCTCACGACCGCGCGGCCAGGGTCGCCGTGGCTGATCCCATGGTGCAGGAACGACGAGGCGCGGGAGACGGCGACGACGAAGCACAGGTCGTACAGCAACTCGAGCGGCGTCGACGCGCGGTGCTCCTCCGACAAGTCGCGCGAGCCCATGGGCCGACGCCAGGCGCTGGTCATCGAGCGACGGTAGCGGGCACCACGCGCGTCGGGCTCGGTAAGGTCCGGGCCGTGGGTGTCACCGGGATGGCCAACCTGGCGGTGAAGGTCGCCGACCTCGACGCCGCGTGCGCGTACTACGAGGCGGCCGGCGCCGAGATCCGCGATCGGATGGAGTGGAACGGCGCGGAGCGCGCCGACGTGCAGCTCGGGCCCGTCCAGATCACGCTGTTCACCCGCGCCGTCTACGAGGATGCGGTCGCCCTCCCACCGGAGGGCTTCCTGCACCCGGCGTTGTTCACCGACGACCTCGATGCCGAGCTCGATCGACACCAGCGCGCCGGGCACGACGTGGTGTGGGGGCCCGAAGTCGTCGAAGGGCCGTTCGGCCGTCGACGGATCGCGTTCGTCACCGCGCCGGGCGGCATCCGGCTCGAGCTCATGGAACAGCTGGAGGAGGTCGCGCGGTGAGGGACAGCCGGTGAAGGTCACCCGGTTCCACCACGTGTCGGTGAACTGCCACGACGCCAGCCTCGAGGCGATGACGTCGTTCTACGAAGGGTTGTTCGGTCTCGACGACGTGCCCCGCCCCGAGATCCCCGGCGTCCCCGGCACGTGGAAGGGCGTCGGCGACCTCGAGCTGCACCTGGTGGGCGCGCCGCCGCGCGGCACCCCCATCGACTCGACCGGCAACCACTACTGCCTCGCCGTCGACGACCTCGACGCCGCCATCGCCGAGCTCGAGGCCAACGGCATCGAGTACGAGCGTGGCGTCCAGGGCGAGTCGAACGTGCAGATCTGGATCAACGACCCCGCGGGCAACACCATCGAGCTGCAGCAGGACCGGACATGACGTTCATCCCCTACGACCGCCCCGTGCGTGCCGCGTTCGTCGGGCTCGGCCGGATCTACGACCTGAACGTGCGCGCCTACCGCGACAACGCCGACGTCGAGGTGGTCGCGCTCGTCGATCCGAGTGAAGAACGGCGCGCCGAACGGGCACGCGACTGGCCTGACGCGCCGACGTTCGCGACCGTCGACGAGCTGGCGGTCAGCGGCGTCGCGGTCGACGCGGTCGAGGCGCTGCTGCCCATCCCGCTGCACGTCGACGGCGTCGTCGACCTGCTCGGGCACGGTTGGCACGTGAACCTCCAGAAGCCGATGTGCAACACGTTGCCCGACGCGCAACGCATGCTCGCCGCCGCCACCGCCAACGACCGCGTGCTGCGGGTGATGGAGAACTACCTGTTCTAC
>DASUAS010000309.1:0-6935 GCA_035763625.1 Acidimicrobiia bacterium | reverse complement strand
GAGACGCAGAGCCTGGTGCCGTTCGTCGCCGAGCGCTTCGTCGCCGGGCGGACGTTCAACGACGTCGTCGCCAACGCGCCGCTGCACTGCGACCTCGCGCAGGTCGCCGCGCGCGACGTCGACCACCTCGAGTTCACACGGGTGCTTCCGTACCTGGAGGAGGCGGCCTCCGACCAGGCGTGGCTGGTCGTCGGCGGCCACGAGGTGGGCCACGGGCTCGCCGCCGAGAGCGTCCAGGTCGCGACGCTCGAAGCGATCGTCGGCTGGTGCCGCGAGCACGACGTGTGGATCGACACCGTCGGTGCGGTGGCCGCCCGGGTTCAGGACCTGCGTCGCGCCACCTGATCGCGGGCGAGCACGGCGATCGGGTGGTCGCGCTCCCAGACCCACGGGTCGCGTCCGACGGCCCGGGCGAGCTGCCGCACGGTCTCGATCGGCCGACGGTCGCGGTGCGCGCGGCGCGCCCGGTGCACCGACACGATGGCGTCGAGGCGTGCGCGCCGGGCGACCACCCGCGCCGGCACCGCGGGATCGGCGAGCAGCCGCTCGTACTGCACGACCTCCTCGGTGGTCATGAGGTCGAGCCACGACGTCGAGTGGTGCAGCGCGGCGTCGTGGATGCGCTGTTGGAACTGCCGACCGGCGAGGTGGGCGATGGGGCCTCGAAACGCGAGCTGCCGCCAGAGGAAGGTGTCGGTGGTGTGGGGCAGCGTCGGGTCGAACCCGCCCCGCGCGCGCAGCAACTCGGTACGGACCACCGCGGCGCCGCCGGGAACGAACGCGCGGAACATCAGCTCGAGGGACACGTCGCGCACCCAGTCGCGGTCGGGTTCGAGCGTCGTGGCCGACACGCCGATCACCGCGCCGTGCTCGTCGATCAGCTCCGCGTCGGTGAACGCGAGCACGATCGCGGGATCGGCGTCGAGCGCGATGCACGCCCGCTCGAGGAACGCCGGGTGGTAGCGGTCGTCGGCCGAGAGCACGACGAAGCGTGGCGCCCGGGCGAGGGCGAGCGCCTCGTTGTACGTGGCGACGTGGCCGGCGTTCTCACGGTGGTGCACGAAGCGCAACCGGGGGTCGTCGTAGCTGGCCATCACCGCCGCGCTGTCGTCGGTCGACGCGTCGTCGGTGACGACGGCCTCCCAGTCGGTGCGCGTCTGGGCGAGGAGGCTGTCGAGCGCGTCGCCGAGGAAGCGGCCGTAGTCGTGGCACGGGACGTGCACCGTGACCGCCGGCGCGCGGTTGCTCACCGCAGTCGTCGAGCGGGGTTGCCGATCCACACCTCGCCGGCGGGGACGTCGTCGAGCACGACCGCGCCCATGCCCACGACCGCCCCCGCGCCGACGCGACATCCCTCGCGCACCACGCTCCCGGCACCGAGGTACGCGTCCGCCTCGACGTGCACCGCGCCGCTCAGCCGGACGCCTGACGCCACCACCGCGTGGTCCTCGACCACGACGTCGTGGGTGAGCACCACCGTGGGCATCAGCACCACGTGCGCGCCCACCGTGACCGCGGCGGTGGCGACCACCCCCGCGAGCGTGATGCTGCCGGGACCGGGCGTGCACGAGTCGAGCACCGCCGCCGGGTGCACGACCGATGCCCACCGCCCTGCTGAACCGCCGAGTCGATCGACCAGCCGGCGTCGCACGCCGGGATCCCGGGAGCTGGCGGTGCACACCACGAGCGAGGCGTCGGGGTGCGCACGCACCGCTTCGACCGCCGCGGCCCCGACCACCGGCACGCCGTCGACCTCGCTCCCGACCGGGCGGGCGTCGTCGAGGAACGCGAGCTGCACCGACGGATCGGCGGCGCGTGCCGCGGCCGCGGTCTCGCGGCCGAGCCCGCCCGCGCCGACCAGCAGGAGCTGTGACGAGGCGGTCACGCCAGCGCCGCTCGCAGCGCGTCGACCACCCGCAGCTGCTCGGGCTCGGTCATCGAGTGGAACAAGGGAAGGACGAGCGAGCGTGTGGTCAGGCGCTCGGTGACCGGGAGCGGTCCGTGCGGCGCGCCCGCGAACGCGGGTTCGAGGTGCGCGGCCATGATGCCGCGTCGCGCCAGCACGCCGGCGTCGAACAGCCGCGCCAACACGTCGTCGCGCGCCACCGGCGCGTCCTCGACCAGCTCGACCCAGAACGACTGGTAGTTGGCGCGTCCCCAGGGCGGGTCGCCGACCACCTGACGCAGCGGCAGATCGCGCAACTGCTCGTGGTACACCGCCGCCAGCTCGCGTCGACGGATCACGATCGCGTCGAGCCGTTCGAGCTGCACCAGCCCGACCGCGGCGAGCAGGTCGCTGAGGCGGAAGTTGAAGCCCGGCTCCACGTACTGCTCGACCGTCGTGCTCGACGCGTGGCGCGCCCACGCGCTCACGTCGGAGCCGTGGTCGCGCAGGCGACGCATGCGATCGGCCCGGGCGTCGTCGGCCGTCGTCACCATCCCGCCCTCACCGGTGGTGATCACCTTGCGGGGATGGAACGAGAAGGCGACCAGACGACCGTTGCCACCGATCGGCGTCCCGCGGTGCTCGGTGCCGAGCGCGCACGCGGCGTCCTCCACCACCTCGACGCCGCGCGGGTCGCAGAGCGCGTGGATCGCGTCGAGGTCGGCGGGGGTGCCCGCCTGGTGGACCACGAGCACCGCGCGCGTCGCCGCCGTGAGCACCGCCTCGATGGTTGTGGCGGTGAGGTTCAGGGTCGCGGCGTCGACGTCGGCGAAGACCGGCGTGGCTCCCACCGCGCGCGGCGCGTTGGCGGTGGCGATGTAGGACAACGACGGCACGACGACCTCGTCGCCGGGCGCGAGGTCGAGGACCGACAGCGCGAGTTGCAAGGCGGCGGTCCCCGATGACGCGGCCACGCCGTGGCCGGCTCCCACCTTCCCTGCGAGGGCGCGCTCGAAGTCGGCGGCGCGCGGCCCCTGGGCGACCCATCCCGACGCGACGACCTCGGCCAGGGCCAGCGCCTCCTCGGCCTCGATCCACGGCCGCATGACCGGGATGTCGGCGACCGGCGCGACCGGCGCCACCGGCGCGACCGGCGCGGGCGGAGCCGCGTCCGTCGGAGTCTCCCGCCCCGGTTGCACACCCCATCATGACCGACTCGGCTGGGCTCCGGGCGCTTCGCTGCGGGAGACTGCGACGACATGATCAGCATCGGACGCAACTTCCACGCCATCCACCTGACCGACGACATGGCGGCGCTCGACGCCTGGTACGACGACGTGTTCGCGGTCAACCGCTGGATCGCCGACAACTACAACCCCGACCTGCATCGGTTCGCCTCGCTGGTCGGCATCGGTGGTCTGTGCATCGAGCCGATGCAGCCGGCGTTCGACGATGACGGCTGGAACCGCGGGCCCATCGGTCGCTACTACGAGCGCTCGGGGACGAGCTGGCACTCGATCGCCTGGTACGTCGACGACGTCGACGGCCTCACCGAGCTGCGCGACGGGCTCGAAGCCGCCGGCGTGGAGCTCCTCGCCCTCCTCGGCGGCAAGCTCGAGCACGACGCCGACGCGCCCGAGGACCGGCCGATCTTCACCCACCCGAACAGCACGGTCACCCAGCTCGAGTTCATGGTGCCCACGCCGCTCCTCTACGACCCGCGCCTGCACGAGTCGTACCGGGCGACCTGGTGGCACGACACCCACCCGCTGCACATCCGCAAGACGTCGCACTTCACGTTGGCGACGCGTGAGCTCGAGCGGGCGCGCGACCTCTACGTCGACGTCATCGGCGGCACGCTGCTGCACGAGGGCGAGAACGACATCCTGCACACCCGCAGCGCGTATGTCGCCGTCGGGCGCGACGACGTCGTGGAGCTCGCCGAGCCGCTCGACGGGGGCACGCCGATCGCCGACTACGTCGACGCCGAGCACCACGGTCTGTTCGCGGTGTGGCTCCAGGTCGAGGACCTCGCCGGCGCGACCGACCACCTGGAGACGAAGAAGGTCGCGCCCTGCCTGGAAGACGGCGCGAGCTTCCTCTCCGACCCCGACACCACGCACGGCGTGCACTGGGGCGTCACCACCGCGGCGATCCCCGGCGACACCCGCCCCGACTGGTGACGGCCTGGTCGGGCGCGTCAGTCGCCCAGCGCGTCGGCGGCGAGCTCGGCCCGGAAGCGTTGGTCGTCGCGCGCCCGGAAGTGCGGCGACACGTAGCGGGCGAACAGCTCGAGCGAGCGGTTCCAGCGGTCGATGGTCACCCACTCGCGCGAGTTGAAGAGCAACGACCCGAAGCCGCCGACGGCTTCCTCGAGCTCGCGCACCTGGCCGATGACGTCCTCGGGTGAGCCGATGATCCACGGCACGTTCTCGACCATCCAGTCGAACGTCACGTCGGCGTCGGCCATCGACGCGTCGCGCTTCATCAGCGGCGCCAACCCGATCTTGAACAGGTAGTCGTACGACTGCTTCAGGCTCTCGCGGATCTCCTCCATCGCCGCGTTCTTGGAGTCGGCCACGTAGACCTCGCGACAGATCCGCCAGTCGTTGCGCGCCGCGACCGGGTCGCGTCCCGCGGCTTCGGCCGCCTTCACGATCGCGTTGCCCTGCGCGATGAGGTCGGGCATCCCCGGGTTGTCCTCGATCTGCACGGGGGTGAAGTAGATGCTCAGCGCCGCGTAGCCGCGCTCACCGCACAGCTCGAAGTTGTGCGTGCCCGACATGCCCGCGATCGAGAACTGCGGGTGCTCCTGGTACGGCCGCACCTGGATGCGCTTGTGGTCGAGCTGCCAGAACTTGCCGTCGAAGTCGACGTGGTCGGTGGTCGAGAACAGCAGCTCGATGATGTCGAGCGCTTCGCGCATGCGTGGTGACGCCTCGTCGCCCACCTGGAAGAACAGCTTGTCGCTCACCAACCCGCCGCCGCCGAAGCCGTAGATCAGGCGACCGTGGGTGAGATGGTCGAGGAACGCCATGCGCTCGGCGACCATGAACGGGTCGTGGTACGGCAGGTTGATGGTGCCGGTGCCGAGCCCGATTCGGCTCGTGAGCGCCGACGCCTTGGCCACGAAGATGTCGGGCGCGGGGATGTTCTCGTAGGCGCCGGTGTGGTGCTCGCCCACCCAGACCTCGTCGTAGCCGAAGCGCTCGGCGTAGACGATCTCCTCGAGCTTGAGGTCGTAGGACAACGTCCAGTTCGACCACGGAAACGGCTCGGGCATCAGGAACAGGCCGAACTTCATCCACGACCCCCTCGTCGAGTGGGCCGCACTGTACGCCGACCAACCCGCGATCAGGCCGGGATCGGGCCGGGCCCGGGCCGGGATCAGGCCGGCGTCCACTCCTCCGCCAGCGGGGTGGCGTCGAGCGCCTCGATGCCGTCGCCTTCCGGCGCACCGAACGGTCCGGTCTCGTCGGCGGACGGGATCTGGTCCTTCCCCCGGCTCCACGACGCCACCGCCGCGATCATGCACATCACCAGGGCGGCCACGAACACGATCGCCATGGAGGTGATGAACGGACCCGAGATGAGGTGCGGGAAGAAGGAGCGCCCGGTGAGGGTGTGCGCCTGAGCCGACGTCAGGTGCGAGAGCGTCTCCGGGCCGAGCAGCTTCTGGATCGGGTTGTAGCCGAGGAACGCCGCGAACAGCAGGCCGACCGGTGGCAGGTGTCCGAGCTTGGCCGCGGTCGCGTGCGACACGCCGTGCGCGGTGAGTCCGGCCGTCATCGTCGACGGCAGCGTCGACGCCAGGCCGACGACCATCAGCGAGAAGAACAGGCCGATCGACAGCACCTGCGCGCTGTTCTGGAACGTCGCCCGCATGCCCGACGCCGCGCCGCGCTCGTGCGGCCCGACGCTGTTCATGATCGCGGTGGTGTTCGGCGCGGTGAAGAGGCCGACGCCGATGCCGTTCATGAGCAGCAGCGCCGCGAACACGGGGAAGCCGAAGTTGGCCGGCAGCAGCATCAGGAGCCCGAAGCTCGCCGCGGTCACGACCGTGCCGATGGTGCCGAAGAGCCGCGCGCCGTAGCGGTCGGAGAGGTAGCCGGAGATGGGCCCGGCGACGAGGAACCCCATCGTCAGCGGCAGCATGTAGATGCCGGCCCACAGCGGCGTCTCGACGAAGTTGTAGCCGTGCAGCGGCAGCCAGATGCCCTGCAGCCAGATGATGAGCATGAACTGCAGGCCGCCGCGCCCGATCGACATCATGAAGTTGGCGAGGTTGCCGGCGACGAAGGCGCGGATCTTGAACAGCCTCAGGTTGAACATCGGCTCCTCGACCCGCTGTTCGATGTACACGAACAGCACGAGGAGGGCGACGCCGCCGATCAACTCGGCCAGCACGTACGGGCTGGTCCAGCCCATGGTGTGGCCGCCGCTGGGCTGGATGCCGTAGGTGATGCCGATGAGCACGAGGATCAGGCCGGCGGCGAACGTGATGTTGCCCCACCAGTCCATGCGCGCCTTGCGCTTGGCACCGACCTCGCGCAGCTTGAGGTACGCCCACACCGTCCCGAAGATGCCGATCGGGACGTTCACCCAGAAGATGAGGCGCCAGTCGACGTCGGCGAGCAGACCACCGACGACGAGGCCGACGAACTGGCCCGCGATGGCGGCGACCATGTTGATGCCCATGGCCATGCCGCGCTGGGTCGCGGGGAACGCGTCGGTGAGGATGGCGGTGGAGTTGGCGAGCAGCAGCGCGCCGCCGACGCCCTGCACGACGCGGAAGCCGATGAGCCACAGCGCGCCCTGCGCGCCGGTGAACGGCGTCAGCGACAGCAGGATCGACGCGATGGTGAAGATGAGGAAGCCGGCGTTGTACATGCGCACGCGGCCGTACATGTCGCCGAGACGACCGAAGGTGACGACGAGCACCGCGGTCACCACGAGGTAGCCCATGAGCATCCACAGCAGGTAGCTCACGTTGCTGGGCTGCAACGGGTCGAGGTGGATGCCCCGGAAGATCGCCGGCAACGAGATCAGG
>DASUAS010000308.1:0-9317 GCA_035763625.1 Acidimicrobiia bacterium | reverse complement strand
CTGCTCGCGGAGCTCACCGGCGAACGCGCGCTCGGCGCGCTCGACGCCGACTTCGAGGCCATCGACCTGGAGATCCGCTACCTCAACCGGGTCAAGGAAGGGCCGGTGCGCGCGCGGGCCGAGATCGTGCCCAGCACCATCGACGGTCCGTGGGTGCGGGTGGCGACCACCGAGCCGCCGGCGGACGACCGGATCGTGTCGCTCACCACGCTCCAGTACCAGGCGGTCGAAGGGCGCTAGTGGGCGAGCGCATCGAGCCTCGCTGGGTCGACGACGACCGCGCCCTCGCCGAGCTGGTCTCGATCCTGGTCAACGAGCCCGCGTACGGGCTCGACACCGAATTCCTGTCGGAGCGCACCTACTGGCCGCAGCTGTGTCTGGTGCAGCTGTCGTGGGCGAAGGGAGTCGCGCTCGTCGATCCGCTCGCGTGCGACGTGCGCGCACTCGAAGCGGTCCTGCGCGCACCGGCCACGATGATCACGCACGCCGGCGCCAGCGACCTGCCCATCCTCGACCGGGCCATCGGCGCGCGGCCGTCGGCGTTGTTCGACGTGCAGCTCGCGGCCGGGTTCGTCGGGCTCGGGCTGCCGTCGCTGGGCACGTTGGTGTCGGTGCTGCTCGGCATCCGCCTCGACAAGTCGGAGCAGTTGGCCGACTGGTCCAAACGACCGCTGTCCGACGCGACGCGCCGCTACGCCGCGGCCGACGTCGAGCACCTCTTCCCGCTCACGGTCGAGCTCGATCACCGGCTGCAGGACCTCGGGCGCGAGGCGTGGGCGACGAGCGAGTGCGAGGTGTTGCGCAACAACGCCGACCGGCGCGTCGACCCGCAGGTGGCGTGGTGGAAGATCAAGGGCGCGTCGTCGATGCGCGGTGAGAAGGCGCGGGTCGCGCAGTCGGTGGCCGCATGGCGCGAGCAGCGCGCGCAACGCCTCGACGTGCTGCCGCGGTTCGTGCTGTCCGATCTCGCGCTCGCGGCGGTGGTCGGTCGTCCGCCGCGCACGCGCGACCAGCTGCTCGCGCTGCGCGGCATCAACCGCATGCCCAACGACGTCGTGCGCGAGCTGCTCGACGCGGTCGAATCGGGACGCGAGATGCCGAAGGAGCAGCAGCGTTTCCCCGAGAAGTACGACGACGGTCCCGAGCTCGACGCCGCGGTCGCGCTGCTCGTGGCCTACGTCGCCGAGCTGGCGCGCGCCGAGCGGCTCGAGAAGCAGCTGCTGGCGACGCGCGACGACGTGAAGGCCCTCGTCTACGGACGCCCGGGCCGTCTCGACTCGGGGTGGCGGGCCGAGATCGCCGGCGCCGCCCTCCACCGCCTCCTCGACGGCGACGCCGTCATCCGCCTCACCGACCACGGGCGCCACCTGCAGCTCGAGCACTGACCCCCAGATCCCGAATTCCCCAGTTCCCGAATCGGCGTCAGGAGGGCGGAACTCTTCCGCCGAACTGATGCCGGTTCGCACGTGGCGGGCGTTGGTTCGCGGAACGGGCGGCCAGCACCGCGCGACTGCTCCGGTGCGAGAGCACCGCGAGCGACGACGTGCTGGAGAGGATCGAGGCGAAGCTCGCCCACGAGCCGATCGAGAACGCGGAGCACGCGGAGCCGATCGACCCGATCGAGCAGAACGAGCCCACCGACCCGATCGAGAACGACGAGCCGACCGACCCGATCGAGCAGAACGAGTCCTTCGACCAGAGCGACCAGCCGGTCGGGCGCGTGCGGCGACTGCTCACGAGCAGGTGGTGGGCGCGGGTTTGCCCGCGACCCGGTCCTTCATCCACGCGACGACGTCGTCCTGCGCGGCCGCGATCACCGAGCCGTGCGTCGCCCCGTCGTAGGTCCGGTAGTCGACGGTGTCGCCCGCCGCGCACGCCTTGGTGTCGAACGCATCGGTGAGCGCCTGCGGGATCGTGGTGTCGGCGGTGCCCTGCACGACGAGCAACGGCGCACCGGCCGGCCGGTTGCCGGCGGAGTTCTCGTGGAGCAGCTGGCGCAGCGACGGGATCGACAGCGGGTCGTGCGCGAGCACCGCCGCTGCGCTCACCCCGCGGAACGCGTCCATGACGTCGCCCGCGCACTGCGTGGTCGCGGCCTCCGACTTCGCCTCCGCGTCGGGCGCGAGCACCGACGCGGGATCGGCGTCGGGGTAGGCCGCGTGGAAGCCCTGGATGGCCATCGCGGTGTAACCGGCGGCACCGTCGACGGACGCCGCCAGCGGCAGGATGTGCTCGACGTCGGCGACGGGCGCCGCGGCGGTGACACCGACCACGTCGAGCTCGGGTGCGTACGTCGACGCCAGCTCACCCGCGAACAGCGCCGACTGGCCCCCCTGGGAATGACCGGCGACGAGCACCTGGTCGCCGGCGCCCGAGCCGCTCAGCGCGCGTGCCGCGCGCGCGGCGTCGAGCACGCTGCGGCCCTCGCTCTCACCCACGAGGTACGGGTGCACGCCGGGGGTGCCGAGACCCTCGTAGTCGGTGGCGGCGACGACGTAGCCGGCATCGACGAGCTGTTCGACCAACGGCACCTGCGACGCGGCATCGATCTGCTTCGACGGCGCGCACTGGTCGGCGAGCCCGGTGGTCCCGTGGCCCCACGTCACCACCGGGCGACCGCCCTTGGGCGCGGCGCCGCGCGGCACGACCACCACCCCCGACACCGCGATGTCCTTCCCGTCGATCGAGCGCGAGTGGTACAGCACCTTCCACGCCTTGGCGCCCGACGGTGGCGCGATCGGCGTCGTTCGGATGAGGGTGCCGGGCGCCTTCTTGGCCATGTTCGCGGGCGGGCTGTAGAGGTCGTCGCCCTGCTTGACCGCGGCACCGGCATCGGCACCACCGATCGGCGCGACCACCGCGAACAACGCGACGACCGCGAACAACGCGCCCACGACCTCGCCGACGACCGCCGGCGGGAACCCACGACGACGGCGCACCGGGCGAGCGTAGGTCAGGGGGCCGTGGTCTGGTCTGCGGGCGCGCCGACGCGGCGCCGGACGACGACCACGAGCTCGGTGGCCTCGCCGGCCACGTGCGCCAGGCGCGCCAGGTAGGGCAGCCGCTCGTCGGGGTGGAGGGCTTCGGGCCACGTCCACAGCAGCGGCGCGCTCGCGCGGGCCAGGTCCCTCCACCGCTGGCCCCGCGTCCGGTGGATCCAACCGCACCGCGCCGCCTTGGCGATCAGCCGTTGGAGCCCGCGCCCGTAGTTGAAGCGCTGCCGCATCAACGCCGATGGCGAGTCCTGGAGCGTGTACCGCGCCACCGCGGTGGGGACGAACCCGATGGTGAAGCCCGCGTGCGCGGCGCGCATGCAGAAGTCGACCTCGTCGGCCCCCGTGTCGAAGGACTCGTCGAACCCGCCGAGCGCGTCGTACACGCGTCGGTGGAAGCCGAAGCTCGCGCCGACCGCGAAGGTGTGGTCGAGGAGCGACGGCAGCGCGTCGGTCTGCGGGACGTGGAGCGCGCGCGCCCGCTCGGGACGATCGGGACGGGGCACGAGCGCGCCACCGACCACGTCGAACTGCTGGAGCCCGCCCAGCATCGCGCGCACCCACGCGTGATCGACCTCGTCGTCGGCGTCGCAGCAGAGCACGCGATCAGCCCGGACCTCCGCCACCGCGCGGTTGCGGGCCCGGTTCAACCCGGCGACGGGCTCGTCGACCACGCGCAGCCACGGCATCCGGGTCGTCCAGGACGCCACCACCGTGCGCGTGCCGTCGGTGGAGCCGTTGTCGACGACCACCACCTCCCACGGCGCCTCGACGTCCTGGCGGGCGAGCGCGCCGAGCTGCCGGCCCAGCGTCCGCGCGCCGTTGCGGACGCAGAGCACCACGCTGACGACCGGATCGACGGCGAGGTCGCCGCCTCCGGCGCCGGGATGCATCGGACAACCGTGCCACAATGATCCCGCGCCGCAGTCCTCGGGACCGCGCGCGGGTCCGACCCCGACCGTGAGAGGGCAGCCATGGACCGTCGGCGGACGCTCGCGATCGGGCTCGACTGCTTCGAGATCTCGCTCGCCGAGCAGCTCATGGCCCAGGGCGAGCTGCCCGTGCTCGCCGCCCGTCGTCGTGCCGACGCCCACGCGCTCCTCGACCCCGGCGCCGACCAGCGCACCGGTCTGGCCTGGGAGCAGTTCTGGTCGGGGTTGTCGCCGCGGTCGGCACACCGCGAGTCGGCGGTCGAGTTCGACCCCGCCACCTACGCGGTGTGGCAGGAGGGCGCACGCTTCGGTCCGTTCTTCGAGGGCGTGGCGCGCCGCGCCGTCGTGTTCGACGCGCCCTACGTCGACCTCACGCGCGCGCCGGGTGTGCGCGGCGTCGTCGCGTGGGGCGCGCACGATCCGGGTCTCGACCGTGCCGTGAGCGAGCCGGCCGGGTTGCTGCGCGAGATGGAACGGCGCGTCGGGCGCTATCCGGCTGCGCGCTGGCTCTACGGGACGCCGTGGGCCTCGGTCGACGACACCCGTCAGATGGGCGTCGACCTCGTCGCCAGCGTCGACGCCCGCAACCGCGCCGCGCAGTGGCTGCTCGGCGAGCGCTTCGACGACTGGGATCTCGGCGTCGTCGTCGTGTCGGAGCCGCACTCCGCGGCCGAGGGCTTGTGGCACGGGATCGACCCCACGCACCCGTTGCACGCGGAGCCGTCGGCGGAGGCCGCGGCCGACGGGCTCATCGGCGTCTACCGCGCCACCGACCGACTGGTGGGCGACCTGATCGCCGCCACCGACGCGTCGACCGTCGTGGTCTTCTCGATGGGCGGCATGGGGCCGAACCGCTCCGACGCCGCGAGCATGGTGGCACTGCCGGAGCTGCTGCTGCGGTGGTCGCTCGGCGAGGCGCGCCTCCAGGTTCCGGCCGCGTGGTCGCGCGAGCCCGGGCGCGTGCCCGGACGCGACGATGCCGACGTCGGCTGGTCGCGGGAGTGGTTCCGCGACGTGCCTCCGGAGCCCGATCCACCGCCGCGGTCGAACGTGGCGCGCCTCGGTGCGCTGCTCCCCGCGAACGTGCGCGAGCCGTTGCGACGCGCCCGCGCCGATCGCCGCACCGCACACCTGCCGCCGGGCTTCCGCACGCTCGACTGGCAACCCACGAGCTGGTACGCCGACCGATGGCCCGCGATGCGCGCGTTCGCGCTGCCGTCGTTCTACGACGGCCGGATCCGCGTGAACCTCCGCGGCCGCGAAGCCGACGGGATCGTCGACCTCGCCGACTACGAGCGCGTCTGCGACGAGGTCGAGGCGCTCCTGCGCGCGTGCGTCGATCCGCGCACCGGCGCCAGCGCGGTGGAGTCGATCGACCGCCCGGCCCGACACGATCCGCGTGGGCCGATGGGGCTCGACCGCTCGCTCGCCGACATCGTCGTCGTGTGGGCGGCGGCCCCGCTCGCGCTCGGGCACCCCGACCACGGCACCATCGGCCCGGTCGCGTACCGCCGCACCGGTGGGCACACCAGTCCGCACGGGTTCGTGTCGATCACCGGGCCCGACGTCGTGCCCGGCGACCACGGGATCGCGTCGGCGCTCGACGTCGCGCCCACGATCTTCGAGCTGCTCGCCGGCCGCGCCGCCGACGGCATCTCGGGCACCAGCCTGCTCGGCGAGCTCACCGGCGCCGGCTGAATGGCCGCCGTCACCGGTGTCGCGCTCGTCGGCGCGGGGTACTGGGGTCAGCGGCTGGCGCGGAACCTCGCGTCAGCGTCCGGCTGCGAGCTGCGCGTGGTCTGCGACCACCACGCCGAGCGCGCTCGCGCGGTCGTCGACGCGTTCGGGGGGATGCCCGCGTCGTCGCTCACCGACGCGCTCACCGACGACGCGGTGGGCGCGGTCGTGCTGGCGACGCCGTCGGCCACCCACGCCTCGCTCGTGACCGAAGCGCTTGCGTCGTCGCGTCACGTGCTCGTGGAGAAGCCGCTCGCGAGCTGCGCCGCCGATGCGGCGCTCCTCGCGGCACGGGCCGCCGAACGGGGTCTCGTGGTCATGTGCGACCAGACGTACCGGTTCGCACCCGCGGTCGCGGCGATCGGCGCGCGGCTCGCGGACCCCGCGTTCGGGCCGCTCATGTGGGTCGAGTCCTGCCGCACCAACCGCGGGCACGACCAACCCGACGTCGACGTGTTCTGGGATCTCGCCTACCACGACCTCGCCATCGTCGACGCCGTCGTCCCGGCCGGACTGCGCGGCACGGTCGAGGTGTCCGCCACCGCGCAGGATGTCCGCGGGCGTGGACGCGCTCACTGCGGCGAGCTCACGCTCGACTTCGCGGCGGGACCGCGGGCCCGGATCACTGTCGACTGGCATGCGGCCACGAAGCTGCGGGCGATGCGGTTCGCGAGCGCGGCACACGAGGTGACCTGGGACGACGCCGACGTTCCCGTCGTGCGCCACGACGAGCGCGCGGTGCCGGTTGCCGCGGCCGAGCCGTTGGCGGCGGTCGTCGCCGAGTTCCTCGCCGCCGTCGCCGAGAGACGCCCGGCGACGTGCGGCCCGGCTCAGGAGCTGCCGATCCTCATCGTGCTCGCGGCCGCGAGCGAGAGCGCGGCGCACGGCGGCACGCCCGTGCCCGTCGACCTCGCCGACCGCGCCGGCGGACCTGCCGACGACGACACCGCGGTGGTCGCGTGATGGCCGACCTGGCCGGTGCCCGCGTGCTCGTGACGGGAGGTGCCGGCGTCGTCGGCTCCACCATCGTCGACGCGCTGGCGCCGCTCGGTCTGGCGGAGATCGTCGTGTTCGACGACTTCTCGCGCGGGCTGCGGGAGAACCTCGTCGCCGCCGTCGACGATGCCACACCGCTCACCGTCGTCGAGGGTGACGTGCGCGATCGCGACGCGCTGGCGACGGCGATGCAGGGGATCGACGTGGTGTTCCACGAAGCCGCGATCCGTCTCCCACACTGTGCGCGCGACCCGCGGCTCGCGCTCGAGGTGATGGTCGACGGCACCTTCAACGTGGTGGAGGCCGCGCACGCGGCCGGGGTGCAGCGCTTCGTCGCCGCGTCGTCGGCGTCGATCTACGGGAGCGCCACCACGTTCCCGATCACCGAGGAGCACGACCCCTACGGCAACCGGACGCTGTACGGCGCGGCCAAGGTGTTCGGCGAGCAGCTGTACCGCAGCTATCACGAGATGTTCGGGTTCGACTACGTCGCGCTGCGCTACTTCAACGTGTACGGGCCGCGGATGGACGCGCACACGGCGTACACCGAGGTGCTCATCCGGTGGATGCAACGGATCGACGACGGCCTGCCGCCGCTGATCCACGGCGCTGGTGACCAGACGATGGACTTCGTGTACGTCACCGACGTGGCCCGCGCCAACGTCCTCGCCGCCGCCGCATCGGTCACCGACGTTGCCTACAACGTGGCGACCGGGGTCGAGACGTCGCTGGTCGAGCTCGCCCATGCGCTGCTGCACGCGATGGGTTCCGACCTCGACGTCGAGTCCGGACCGGATCGCGACGTCCCCGCGGTCGAGCGGCGGCTGGCGGCGACGGATCGGGCGGCGCGCGACCTGGGCTTCACTGCCGAGGTCGGTCTGGCCGAGGGGCTCGCCGGTCTGGTCGCGTGGTGGCGCGCGAGACCGCGCGGCTGAACGTGGTGGAGGTCGTCGACGTCGACGCCTGCACCGACCCGCGTTGGCGGGATCTGGTAGCCGACGCGGGCGGATCGCTGTTCCACGGCGTGGCGTGGTCGACGGTGCTCGCGGACACGTACGGGTTCGCGCCGCGCGCGCTCGTGGCGCTCGACGGTGGTCGGGTCCGCAGCGGGATCCCGTGGTGCCACGTCCGCGATCCCGGCGGCGAGCGCATCGTGTCGCTGCCGTTCAGCGACTACTGCGGCCCCATCGGTGCACCTCCGTTCACGCCGCTGTTCGACGCGCTCGTGGCGCGCGGGCTCCCGGTGCGGTGCCGCGTGCTCGTCGACACCGACGCCCCCGACACCGACGCCCCCGACACCGACGCGCCCGACACCTCCGACGCGACCCGTGTCGGCGTTCGGTCGACGAAGCGGGCCCGCTGGCACGGCGTGCCCGTCACCGTCGCACCCGAGGTCGACACCTGGCCCGAGCTCGGCGCGTCGACCCGGCGGGCGGTCGCCAAGGCCCGCCGGGAGGGTGTCGAGGTGGTCGCGCGACCGGATCCCGAGTTCGTGGCCTGCTTCTTCGCGCTGCACGCGGGTGTGCGCACCCACAAGTACCGCCTGCTCCCACAACCGCGCGCGTTCTTCACGACGATGCGCGACCGGTTCGCCGCCACCGACGACTGGTTCCCTCTCGCCGCGGTGCGAGACGGCGAGGTGATCGCGGCGACCGTCTTTGTCCGCCATCACGACACCCTCTTCTACAAGTTCAACGCCTCCGATCCGGCCGGGCTCGCCGCCCGCCCGAACGACCTGCTGCTGTGGTCGGGGATCGAGCTGGCCGCTCACCTCGGATGTCGTCTCCTCGATCTCGGCGCCAGCGACGACGACCAACCCGGGCTGGTGCGCTTCAAACGGGGCTTCGGCGCGTCGGAGCGCGAGATCCGCACGCTCGTCGCCGGTCCCCCGCCGCCCGAGGACGCCGAGCAGTTCCAGCACGTGTTGCGCCGAATCACCCGCACGGTGACCGCACCGGGGGTTCCCGAGGCGCTGGCCGAGGAGGCCGGCGCGTGGCTGTACCGGTACTTCGCATGACCACCGTCCTCGTCACCGGCGCCACCGGGTTCGTGGGATCGCACGTGGTGCGCGACCAGATCCGGCGGGGCGCCGAGGTGCACGCGCTCGTGCGGCCCGGCGGCGACGAGCGCCGCCTCGCCGACCTCGACGGTGCGTACACGCGCGTCGTCGCCGACGTGCGCGACCACGACGCGCTCACCGCGGGCGCGCGCGCGGTCGCGCCTGATCGCGTGTTCCACCTCGCGGCGGCCGCGATGCACGCCGGACGCTCACCGGCGGCCGACGAGCTGATCGCCACCAACCTCGGCGGCACCGTGGCCCTGCTCGACGCCTGTCGTGAGCTCGGTGTCGAAGCCTTCGTCAACGTCGGTGACGCGTTCGAGTACGGACCCGGCGTCGGCGCGCTCCCCGAGACCGCGCCGTGTCGCCCGACGTCGCTCGACGGCATCACCAAGCTCGCCGCGGCGCTCTACGGCAGCGCGGTCGCCGCTGCCGCGGCCCTTCCCGTCGTCACCATCCGCCCCTTCTCGATCGTCGGGCGCGACGACGATCCGCGTCGCCTGGTGCCCCGTCTCGTCGAGAGCGCGCGCGCCGGCGCGACGATCGAGCTCTCCGACCCCCGGATCACGCGCGACTTCGTCGCCGTCGCCGACGGGGTGG
>DASUAS010000307.1:0-2110 GCA_035763625.1 Acidimicrobiia bacterium | reverse complement strand
CACCGACCCGTTGCTGGGCATCCGGGTGCTGGGGCCGACGGTGGTGATCCCCGGCTCGGGCGGGGGTCCGTCGCACGGCGCCACGATGCGGGCGTCGACGCCGCGGTCCCGCAGCGCGCGCGCCAGCCCGAGCACCTGGCCCTGCACCCCGCCGAACAGCGTCAGCGAGTACGGGCACGACAGCATCACGCGCATCGACACGGCCCGATCATCCCATCCGGAGGTCGTCGACCGCCGGGTCGGAGCGCGCCCGATCCGGACGGTCGCTGGGCCAGTTGGGTTGCAGCAGGTGCCAGTGCGTCGGCGCCACCCGGATCAGGTCCTCGTAGGCGTGCGCGAGATCCTGGGTGACCCGAGCCATGTCGTCGCGCAGCCGCCCGGTGCGGGCCGTGCCGGAGGCACGGGACTGGGAGGTGCCGGAGGCACCGGACCCGGAGGTGCCACGGGCACGGGAACGGGACGTGTCGAGGGGTGGACGGATGTCGGCCCGGCTGTCGCCGTCGGGCAGGAAGTAGCACCCGACCGGGAGCAACGGCGCGCCGGCACGCAGGGCGGCCATCGCCGGACCGCCCGGCAGCGTGGTCCTCTCTCCGAAGAACTCGACGTCGACGCCGTCACCGGTGAGGTCGCGGTCGGCGAGGAGGCAGACCACCTCGTTGTTGCGCAACGCCTTCAGCACGTCGGTCGCAGCCGAGGGCGAGAGCGGGATCACGCGCATGCCCAGGCGGCCACGCGTCTCGACGAACCACTCGAAGAGCTCGGGCGGTTCGACCGGTTCGGCGACGACGGCCACGTCGAACCCCTGCAGCGCGAGCCAGGCGCCGGCGAAGTCCCAGTTGCCGAGGTGCGGCAGCGCGAGCACCGCGCCCGTCCCCTCGTGCACGCCGGCCCACACGTGCTCGATCCCGGTGCAGTGGAAGTGCTCGTTGATCCACTCGGGCGTGCGCGTGGAGAGTCGGAACAGCTCGTAGAAGTAGCGGCCGTACGAGTCGAAGGTGGCGGCGACGTCGCGGCGGAGCGCGGCGGGGTCGTAGTCGGCGCCGTGGATGCGACGCAGGTTGCGCTCCACCTGGGCCCGGCGCTCCCCCATGACCGCCGGTGCGAGATGCGCGACGCCGCGCGCCAGTGGCGTGCCGATCGCCGGCGGCACCGCACGCGCCACGGCTTCAGCCCCGCGGTACGCGAAGTACGACGTGCGCGAGGGAAGACGGGGCGACACCGCGCGTCTGGACGGAGTCAGGGACGACGCGGCGCGGAGCGCGAGCGGGTCGAGCGCTCCGTCTGCGGACGGTGCGCCGCCCACCACTGCGCGAGGCTGCCCGCGCGCGGCTCCTCGGTACCCGAGCCGCGGTGGTGTCGCGTGCGACGGGGGCGTTGCGGCGTGGCCTGGCGCCACACCTTCACGAAGCGCTGCACCGCGGTGATCGCGGTGAGCGCGAGCATGATCCACAGCACCGGGACGAGGATGTCGAACGCGAGGCCGACGCCGAGGAGCACGAGGCGCTCGGCGCGCTCCATGAGGCCGCCCCGCGCCTGGAAGCCCAGCGACTCGGCGCGGGCCCGCTCGTAGGTGATCAGCATCGAGAGCGCGAGGACGGCCATGGCGAGCACGGCGTCGTTCGCGTGGCCGGTGTCGGCCAGGTGCCACGCGACACCGATGAACAGGGCGGCGTCGGCGACGCGGTCACAGACCGAGTCGAAGAACGCGCCGCGGGGACCGGCCCGCCCGCTCTGGCGCGCGACGGAGCCGTCGAGTATGTCGGGCAGACCGGTGAGGATGACCCCGAACACGCCGAGCAGCAGGTGGCCGTCGGCGATGAGCAGCGCGGTGCCGATGGCGAACACCAGGCCGATGATCGTCAACCCGTCGGCGGTGATCCCGGCCCGGTGGAGGCCACGACCGACAGGTTCGAGCCCTCGCTCGACTGTCGCTCGCCAGCGTCCGTCGAGCATGCGCAGTGGGTCCTCGGTCGGCGTGCAGAACTGGTCGCGCTGGTGGTGCAGGTGCAGCGCTCCGGTCAGGGTAACACCCCCCGCGGCGGGCTCGGGGCCCCGGGGCCGCCCGGGACGACGCCAGAGCGGCATGCGTAGACTCGACCTCACTCACCGT
>DASUAS010000306.1:0-6654 GCA_035763625.1 Acidimicrobiia bacterium | reverse complement strand
TCGCGCTCCGCTTGCGGCGGCAAGGCGCAGGTAGACACCGAGCTCAGGATCGGTCTCGTCGGCGCGTGCGAGGAGTCGCGCGACCTCCTCCGGCAGCGGCGGCGCGAGCCCCGTCTTCGAGCGGCGAGGGGGATCGATCTCGCGCAACGGATTCGTTGTCACATAGCCCCACCGCACGGCCGCCTTGAACATCGAGCGCAGGATGCCGTGGATCGCGCGGATGCTTGCGGCGGAGAGCTCGCCGCCGCCAGGCGCGTCGCCTCGGCGGAGCGACGCGTAGTAGCGCTCGATGTCGGCCGGCTTGATCCGATCGACGCGCTTCGAACCGAGCACCGGGAGGATCCGGCGGTCGAGCAGCCGTCGGTACTCGCGGCGCGTCGTTGGCGAGAGCTGGTCGGCGCGTGCATCCCACCAAGCTGTCGAGAGGTCCTCGAGCGTGCCGGCACGGCTGGGGCCAAGGCGGCCACTGTCGACGTCAGCCATCAGCTGCGTCAGTCGCCGTTCGGCCTCTCGGCGGGTCCCCGTCACCGTCTCGTAGCGGTAGCGCGAACGGCCGCGCTCGTACCCCACGTACACGGCGAGCTGCCAGCTCGACCCTCGTTTGCGGATCGAGCCCCTCATCGCTCGCGCGACTGATGGGCAAGACTCATGGGCAGATCGTACGTCGGCGATCAGCCCTGAGCCAGAAATAGCCTCTGACCAGCGGAGGGAGAGGGATTCGAACCCTCGGAGACTTGCGCCTCAACGGTTTTCAAGACCGTCCCATTCGGCCGCTCTGGCACCCCTCCGCCGGTCAGCGTAAACGCGGGGCTACCGGACGGCTGCCCAGCTCTCGTACTGGGCGAGGAGCGGCGGCGGGAAGCCTTCGCCACCAGTCAGGCAGAACTGCACCCAGGCCTGGCCCTGCTCGAGGGGCAGGTCGGTGTGGTACTCGGCACCGCTGATGGTGAACGAGTCCGTGTGCCAGGTGCCGTCGCAGGTGAAGTTCTGCGGATGTGCCTGCTCCCAGCCGGCCGCGAACTGGCTGCTGCCCTCGCCCTGCAGCACCTGGTCGGGGTGACGGTCGGTCACCTGCTTGGCCGACACCCACAGGTGCGTGAACTCCGGCTGGCAGATGTAGCGCGCGGTCACCGTCGCGCTCCCGTCACCGTTCAAGCGAACCGGCCCGATCACCTGCGCCTGGGTCTTGTTCGCAGGCGTCGCGCCGGCCGAGAACGCGGTACCGAAGGGGATCGCGAGGGCGATGGCCGCCACTGCGAACAGATGTCGCTTCTTCATGTGTCTCCTTGTCCCTGTATCAGGCCCGCGGGATGTCGAACCTATGTCGCGCGCGTGTGCGCGACGGCAGGGTGCCAGCACCACTTCGCAACGGACGGTGCGCGGCCGAAACCCGTCAGATCAGAGTGAGAGCTCCTCGTCGGCGTAGGCCATGGCCGCGCCGAGGAACCGGTACGCGTACTCCTGCGCGAGCGCGCGCGTCTCGCAGAACACGATGGGCACCTGCGGGTAGCGCACCTGCGCCTGCGCGAGCAGCTCCGCCACCATCGAGGGCGACACGTGCGAGAGACGGAACACGTCGGCCCATCGATCCTCCACCACGATCGCGGCGCGAGGTACCGACGCGAGCTCACCGAGCAGGATGGGCAGACTGCCGTCGACGAGGCGCGCGCTCAGGTCGGCCAACGTCTTGCGCTCGACCACGCCGACGGGATCGGCATCGAGCTCCACCGCGTAGTCGCCGACGGGAAGGGCGCGTCGGGTCGTGGTCGCCTGTTGGTGCGTGAACTTCCACGCGTAGCGCTCACGGGTGTCGACCACGATCTCCAGCGGTCCGGCTGCCGAGCGCGCGGTGGGGAGCCGGAGCCCCGGCCTGGTCTTGCGGGTGGTGCGCGCGCTCTGCCAGAAGATCCCGCGCCGTCCACCGCGCAGCGTCGTGAACACGAACTGCGAGCGGTTCTCCCGGGCCCGGTCCAAGACCAGGTCGACGGCCACCCCGCGCCGCACGCAGCTGCGGACGGCCACCTCCTCGACGACCTCGGCGTCGCGTGGCCACTCGTCGACTTCGTGGCAGTAGATCTTCGCGGTGCGCGGCCAGGTGTCCTTCACCTTGAGGAACAGGGGTCCCTGCGCCAACGGGAGCGCGACGACGTACGGCAGCGTGGAGTCGGGGTCCGGGTTGCGCGCCACCCGGAACGTCTTGGTCACCGACCCAGTCTGTCGTACGGCTCAGCGAGCCTCGACGCGAGCGAAGCCGGTGAAGGGGCGCAGGACCTCGGGGACGGTGAAGCCCCCGTCGGCGTCCTGGTAGTGCTCGAAGAGGAACACGAGCGTGCGCCCGACCGCGCACGCGGTGCCGTTGAGGGTGTGCACGAGCTGGTTGCCGGCTCCCGTGTTCGAGTCGGCTCCCTTGACGCGCGTCGCCAGGCGACGGGCGGAGAAGTCGAGGTAGTTCGAGCACGACGTGAGCTCGCGGTACGCGCTCTCCGACGGCAGCCACACCTCGACGTCGTACTTCTTCGCCGCTGCGGCACCGAGGTCACCGGCCGCGATGTTCACCACGCGGTAGGGCAGCCCGAGGCCGCCCACGATCGACTCCTCGATCGCGAGCAGCGCCTCGTGCTCGTCCCACGACGTCGCCGGGTCGGCGTAGGAGAACATCTCCACCTTGTCGAACTGATGCACGCGGAAGATGCCGCGCGTGTCCTTGCCGTAGGTGCCGGCCTCACGCCGGAAGCACGACGAGATGCCGAGGTAGCGCGCGGGGAGTCGTTCGGCGGCGAGGATCTCGTCGCGGTGGATCGCCGACAGCGGCACTTCGCTGGTGCCCACGAGGAACAGCTCGTCGTCGTCGACCTCGTAGACCTGCGAGCGATCGGTGGGGAAGAAGCCCGCCTGCTCCATCGCCTCCTCGCGCACGAGCACCGGCGGCACCACCGGCGTGAAGCCGTCGGCCACGAGCTTGCTCGTCACCCACTGCACCAGGGCGAGCTCGAGCAGCACCGCCTCGCGCATGAGGTAGGCGAACCGGGAGCCGCTCATCACGACGGCCTGCTCGCTCTCCACCCAGCCCATCGCCTCGCCGAACGCGGCGTGATCGAGCGCGGGCGCGGCGGGCGTGTCGCCGACGACGTGCACTACCGCGCCGTCGTCTTCGCCGCCGTCGGGCACCGACGCGTCGGCCGGGTTCGGGACCTGCAGCGCGAGCGCGCGCACCTCGAGCTCGAGCTGCGCGAGCGCGTCCTCCTGCGTCTGGAGCTGCTCCTTGAGCGCGCCGGCCGCAGCGATCTTCGCCGGCCGTTCGTCCTTCGACGCCCTGCCGACCTGCTTGGAAAGCGCGTTCTGCTCCGCTCGGAGGAGCTCGACCTGCGTACGAACCGCGCGCGCGGCAGCGTCGGCGGCGAGCACGTCGTCGACCAGTCCGTCGCGCACGCGCTTGCGCTCGATGCCCGCTCGGTACTCGGGCTCCTCGCGCAGCCGCTTCAGGTCGATCACGAACGGTCCTCGCGCCGGATCTGCGCGCGCACGCCGTCGAGCCACGCGTTGGCATCGCGCCACGCCTTGGTGGCGGCCTTGCGGCGCGCGTGTCCATCGGAGGCCGCGACCGGATAGGAGCCGAGGAACTTCACCTTGGCCTGCTTGGCCGCGAGGCTGCGGAGCGCGTCGGCCACCAGCTCGTCGTCGACGTGACCTTCGAAGTCGATGAAGAAGCAGTAATCCCCGAGGTCGCGCTTGGTGGGGCGTGACTCGAGCTTGCTGATGTTGATCGCGCGCGCCGCGAACTCCTGGAGGATGGCGAGCAGCGAGCCGGGACGGTCCTGGCGCTGGAAGCACACCACCGACGTCTTGTCGTGCCCGGTCGGCGCAGGCACGCCGTAGCCCACGAGCACGAAGCGGGTCTGGTTCTCGGGGTGGTCCTCGATGTCGCTGGCCAGGATCTGCAGGCCGGCGTTGGCCGCCCCCTCGCGGGTGCCGATCGACGCCATGCCCTTCTTGCGCGACTTCGCCACCTGCCGGGCCGCCTCCGCGGTGGAGTTCGCCGCCACCGCCACCGCGTCGGGGAGGTGCTTCGCCATCCACATGCGGGTCTGGCCCAGCGGGTTGGGGTGCGAGACGACCGTCGTGATGTCGCGCATCTTCGTGCCCTTGGGGGCGCAGAGGTGCAGGGACACCGGGAGGTCGACCTCCCGCTGCACGAGCAGCTCGGTGTCGAACGCCAGCGTGTCGAGGGTGACGGTGATCGAGCCCTCGATCGAGTTCTCGATCGGCACGAGACCGACGTCGACCTCGCCCTGCTCGACCGCGGTGATGACGTGGGGGACGTCGCGGAAGGGCACTGCCTCGCCCGCGGCGAGGTCGGGCTGCGTGCGCAGCGCCTCCTCCGCGAACGTGCCGTGGGGCCCGAGGAACCCGACCCGAGTCATCGGGCGAGAGCGTAGTGGCGACCCTTGTGCACCCCTATCGTGGATTCGTGCGTCACTGGACCCTCGATGAGGCCACCGCCGCGCTGCCCGACGTGCGCGCGAAGGTGCAACGACTCCGACAGCTCGTGAGCGCGCGGCCGACCGCGAACGGTCGCGGCGCGCGCCTCGACACCGAGATCGCGGCCCTCGTCGCCGAGCTCGACGCCGACGGGATCGTCGTGCGCGACCCGGAGCGGGGCCTCATCGACTTCCCCGCGCTCACGCCGGCGGGCGAGACCTACCTGCTCTGCTGGCTCGACGGCGAGGACGCCATCGACTGGTGGCACTGGCCCGACGCCGGCTTCGCCGGTCGCACCCCCATCGACCAGCCCCCCACCTAGCTCCCCCCCCCCCCACGTTTTGGCGCCCTTCGGCAGGGATATGGCCGCACGAACGGTGTGAAAACGTCCGCGGGGCGGGGGTCAGTCGGTGTGGGGGACGCCGGCGCGCTGCGCGTGGGCCAGCGCGGCGCCGACGATGCCGGCCTCGTTGAGCAGCTGCGCGGCCACGACCTCGGTCTGCACCTCGGTGAGGTGGGGGAAGAACTTCTCCGACTTCTTGCTCACGCCGCCGCCGATCACGAACAGGTCGGGGCTGAACAGCGCCTCCACCAACAGGAGGTACTCCTCGACGCGCTTGGCCCAGTCCTTCCACGAGAGCTCGTCCTGCTCGCGCACGCTGTCGGCGGCCAGGTGCTCGGCGTCGTGCTTGCCCATCTTCAGGTGACCGAGCTCGGTGTTGGGGACGAGCGCGCCGTCCATGAACAGCGCGCTGCCGATCCCGGTGCCCAGCGTGATCATGATCACGAGGTCCCGCCGGCCCTTGCCCGCCCCGAACGTCATCTCGGCCACGCCGGCGGCGTCGGCGTCGTTCACCACGGTGACGTCGCCGCCGATGGCCTTCGAGAACCGCGCCGCGGCATCGGTGCCGATCCATGCCGGGTCGACGTTGGCCGCGGTGCGGGCCACGCCGTCCTTCACCACCGCGGGGAACGTGGCGCCCGTCGGGCCCGTCCAGTCGAAGAACTTGGCCAGCTCGGCCACGACGTCGGTGACGGCGTCGGGGGTCGCGGGGTGTGGGGTGAGGATGCGGTGGCGGTCGGCCAGGAGCTGACCGCCACGGGTGTCGACGGGGGCGCCCTTGATGCCGGTGCCGCCGATGTCGATGCCGAGAACCGTGGTCATGGGGTCATTCTCGTCGTTCGTTGAGTGCGCGTTGAGCCATGGGGGGACACTCAGTCCATGGAGCAGTTCGACGTGATCGTGATCGGCGGCGGCCCCGCGGGAGAGAACGTCGCCGGGCGGTGCATCGACTGCGGTGCGTCGATCGCGGTGGTGGAGTCCGAACTGGTCGGCGGTGAGTGCTCGTACTGGGCCTGCATGCCGAGCAAGGCCCTGCTGCGACCGGGCGAGGTGCTGGCGGAGGTGCGGCGCGTACCGGGCGCGGCGGCCGCGGTCACCGGTGACCTCGCCGTGCCCGAGGTCCTCGCCTGGCGCGACGACGTCGCGTCGCACTGGAAGGACGACAGCCAGGTCGAATGGCTCGAAGGCGCCGGCGGCGTGCTCGTGCGCGGGCACGGCCGGGTCGTCGGCGAGCGGCGGGTCGACGTCGAGCTCCCCGACGGCGGGGTGCGCGAGCTCGAGGCGATCCGGGCGGTCGTGCTCGCGACCGGTTCGGTGGCCGTCGTGCCGCCGATCGACGGCCTGCGCGACGCGAAGCCGTGGGACTCGCGGGCGATCACCAGCGCGGAGGAGGTGCCCGAGCGTCTGCTCGTGATCGGCGGCGGCGTGGTCGGTGTCGAGATGGCGCAGGCGTGGAAGTGGCTGGGCGCGCGCGAGGTCACCGTGATCGACATGGCACCGCGCCTCGTCACGCAGTTCGAGCCGTTCGCGAGCGACGAGCTGCTCGACGCGTTCGAGGCCGAAGGCATCACCGTCGTGCTCGACGCGTCGGTCGCGCGGGCCGAGCGCGAGGCGGCCGGTGGGCCGGTCACGCTCACGCTCGACGACGGGCGCTCGTTCACCGGCGACGAGGTGCTGGTCGCCACCGGGCGGCGCCCCAACACCGCCGACCTCGGGATCGACGCGGTCGGCCTCGCGCCCGGGAAGCCGGTGGAGGTCGACGACCAGCTGCGCGCCACCGCCGTCGACGGCGCGTGGCTGTACGCGATCGGTGACTGCAACGGCCGCACGTT
>DASUAS010000305.1:0-2652 GCA_035763625.1 Acidimicrobiia bacterium | reverse complement strand
GGCTGCACCGTCGCGTCGGACAGCTGCGCGGGTTCGCGGCGCACGTGGATCAGGTTGCGATGGGTGAGCGCGGCGACGTGGCGCCACCACGTCGAGACGGCGCGCTCCGGTGCCGCCGGAGCCGCCGGTGCCGTCGGGGATTCCATTGCGACGGTCATGTCAGACCTCCACGAGCTCGTCGGGTTCGCCGACGGGCTCCTCGGCCGCGTGCCCGGTGAGGGCGAAGAACACGTCGTCGAGCGACGGGTGGTGCATCTCGACGTCGTCGACCGCGATGCCGGCGTCGTCCAGGGCGCGGACCACCGCGGTGACGAGGCCGTGCCGGGGCACGACCGGCGCGCGCAACCGCTTCCCGCCGTCCATCACCTGGACCGCACCCGACGCCAGCGGCGCGAACGCGCCCGCGGCACGCTCGTCGGGCGCCTCGAGCGTGACCTCGAGGTGCTCGCCGCCGATGCTCGCCTTCAGCTCGCGCGCGGTGCCGTCGGCGATGACCAGCCCGTGGTCGATCACCGAGATGGTGTCGGCCAGCGTGTCGGCCTCGTCGAGGTACTGCGTGGTCAGCAGCACGGTGGTGCCGTCGGCCACGAGCGTGCGGATGACCTCCCACATGCGCAGTCGGCTGGTGGGGTCGAGCCCGGTCGTGGGCTCGTCGAGGAACAACACCGGCGGGTGCGCCATCAGGCTGGCGGCGAGGTCGAGCCGACGCCGCATCCCGCCGGAGTAGGTCTTCACCATCCGGTCGGCGGCGAACGTCAGCTCGAACTGGTCGAGCAGCTCGGCGGCGCGGGCGCGGGCCGCCGAGCGGGGCATGTCGGAGAGGATCCCGACCAGCTCCAGGTTCTGGCGCCCGCTGAGGAGCTCGTCGAGGGTGGCGTCCTGGCCGGTGACGCCGATGACCCGGCGCACCGACTGCGGATCGGCGATCACGTCGTGGCCGGCCACCCAGGCGGCGCCGGCATCGGGCCGGGTCATGGTGGTGAGCATGCGCACGGTGGTGGACTTCCCGGCGCCGTTCGGGCCGAGCACGCCGAGGATGCGACCGGCGTGTACCTCCAGCGACACGTCGGCCACCGCCAGCTGCTCGCCGTAGGCCTTGCGCAGTCCCTCGGCCCGGATCATGGGGGCGTCGGTCACGTCACTTCCCTTCGTGATGCGGTACCATCTGACTTGTCGTACGGTAAGTGATCTCCTTACCGGTCGTCAAGTAGATATCGGGGGAGCATGAGCGGCGACACCCGTGAGCGGATCCTGACGGTGGCCAACGAGCTGTTCACCGAGCAGGGCTACGAGGGGACGTCGCTGCGCGAGATCGCCGACCGGCTCGACATCACCAAGGCCGCGCTCTACTACCACTTCCGCAGCAAGGACGAGATCCTCCAGACGCTGCTGGAGCCCTTCGACGTGCTGATCGAGGAGATGCTGCAGCGGCTCGACGACGCGCACGACGTCGAGGCGTGGAACGACGTGCTCACCTGGATCGTCGGCCAGATCTTCGACTACCTCGACTTCTTCCGACTGGTCGACCGCAACCGCCACGTCGTCGACCTCCAGCTCGCGCGCGCCGAGCGCGACCACGCCGAGATGCACGCGCGCGTCGAGGCCGCCGCGCACGCGGCCGCGTCGTCGGTCACCGAGGAGGTCCGCATGATCGCGGCCCTCGGCGCGGTGACCGGCTTCGACGACTGGGCCCCCACCCTGCTGAAGGACGCCGATCCCCTCGTGCTGCAACGCGAGCTCAGCGCGGTGGTGCGCGACATCCTCGGGGTCACCCAGCCAGTCTGAACCGCACCTGCTCGGTGTGCACCGATCGGTCGCTGTCGAAGAGCACGATCTCGTCGACGGTCCACGCGTCGCTCTCGCCGCACGCGTCGAGCGCAGCGACGGCGGCGCTCAAGTCGCGCGGCCTCGACGCGCGCGCGAGCGTGAGGTGTGCGCGGAACGGCTGATCGTCAGGGGCTGCGAGAGCAGACGCGAACGCGGTGAGGGCGTCATTCCCCTGCCGCACGCCGACCCACAGCACCGACGCGTGCCGCGGGTCCGCGAACGCGCCGCCACCACCGAGGGACAGGGTGAACGGTTCGCGCGCTCGGACAGAATCGGCAACGAATTCTGCAAGGGCATCGGGATCAGAGACGGGGCCGAGGAAGCGGACCGTGAGGTGACAGTGCTCGGTGCGCGCCCACCGCAGGTCGGGTGCGATCGCGGCCGCAGAATTCTGTGCAGATTCTGCCCAACGGCGCACGGAGCGCGGGGGTACCACGGCGAGGAACGCCCGGTGCAGGCCCGTCATCCCGACGACGGCCTCATCCCAGGGAGAGCAGGCGCATCCGCAGCGTGTTGAGCAGGGTGATGGTGGAGAACTGGCGGATGCGCTCGCGGTCGAACGGCAGCCGCGCGGTGATCGCCTCGGGCTCGTGGCCGGGCACCGCGACGCCGTACCAGACGGTGCCGACCGGTTGGCCGTCCTGCTCGTCGGGACCGGCCACGCCGCTCACCGCGATGCCGACGTCGGCGCCGAGCACGCGCTGCGCGCCCTGGGCCATCTGCTTCACCGCCTCCTCGCTGACCACGAGATCGGCGGTCACACCCAGCACCGAGCGCTTGACCTCGGTGGCGTAGGACGCGATCGAGCCGCGGAACGTCCGGCTG
>DASUAS010000304.1:0-2648 GCA_035763625.1 Acidimicrobiia bacterium | reverse complement strand
ACCTGCACGTAGGGCACGAGATGGTCGAGCCCACCGAGGATCCACGCCCGCAGCTGGTCCTGCCACGGACCCTCTCGCGGGATCACGGCGTTGCGCTCGGCGAGGATGCGCCCCGCGACTTCGTCCATGAGCTCGTCACGGTCCTTGAAGTGGCGGTACAGCCCCATGGGGGACATCCCCACCGCCTTCGCCACCCGCGCCATCGTCAGCAGCTCCCCGGGAGCTTCGCGCAGGAGGGCGACGGCGGCGTCGACGATCAGCTCGCGGCTGGCGCGCGGCGGACGGCCGCGGCGAGGAGGCGGAGAACCCGGAGCGTTGACCGCTCCGGGACGAGCGGCGGGCATTGCCATCCTCCATGGTTTGTGTTATTCGTACGCATAACCTACACAATTTCGGGACGGCCGACGTGCCCGGGGGGAGCGGAGCCGTGAGTCATCGACGAGTGGTCGTCTCATTCCTGTCGGCAGTGTGCTGCGTGGCCTCGCTCGGCGTCGCGACGTCGACCTCGGCGATCGCTGCCGACGAGAAGCCGGCTGCCACCGAGATCGGGGTCACGCCGACCGAGCTGCGGATCGCGGTGATCGCCGACGTCGACACCCCGCTCGCGCCGGGCGCCTACGCCGGTGCCCGCGACGCGGTGAAGGGTTTCGCCACGTACATCAACGGCCAGGGTGGCCTCGCGGGGCGCAAGGTCGTGGTCGACTTCTACGACTCGAAGCTCAACCCCGACGAGACGCGCAACGCGATCATCAAGGCGTGCCAGAACGACTTCGCGATCGTCGGCACCGGCGCGCTGTTCATGAACAACGTCGACGACCTGGTCGGCTGCCCCGACAAGGCCGGCGCCAAGACCGGGCTTCCCGACGTCCCGGTGGTCACGCTCTGGGAGGCGCAGCAGGCCTCGCCGGTGTCGTTCCCGATCACCGCTCCGTCGAAGGTGTTCAGCGACCCGTCGGGTGAGACGTACCAGTCGCGCGTCGGTCGCTTCCGCTGGTACCTCCAGCACGTCTCGAAGGACCTGCACGGCGTGTTCCTCGTGGGCGCCGACTTCGAAGCGCTCAAGACCGCGTCGATGCCGATCTGGCTCGGCGCGCAGAAGGTGGGCGTCAAGAGCGACGGCACGTTCGACGTGCACGCCACCGACGGCCAGGACAAGTACCTGCCGATCGCGACGGCGATCAAGTCCGACGGCGCCACCATCGTGTCGAGCGCGGTGAACGACACCTCGCAGGCGTACATGCTCAAGGAAGCCGCGGTGCAGGGCGTGAACACGGTGAAGGTCTGGGACTGCACGTCGGCCTGCTACTCGAAGCGCTTCCTCGAGACCGCGGGCGCCAAGGCCGACGGCCAGTACGTCGACATGCCGTTCGTGCCAGTCGAGGAGGCGAAGTACTCACCCGCAGTCAAGGCGTACGTGAAGGCGGTCGGCGGTGGCGTCGTCGACGGGAACGGCGAGCTGGCGTGGACCGCGGCGTTGTTCTTCCGCGACGCGGTCAACGCCGCGGTCAAGCAGGGCGGCGTGAACGCGCTCACCCGGGCGAACTGGCTCACGGCTGCGAAGGGGATCCACTCGTTCGACGCCGACGGGATGCTCGCCACGAGCGACATCCCGGCCAAGAAGGCGACGCCGTGCACGTCGCTGTTCCAGGTGAAGGGCGGCAAGTTCGTACGGGTGTACCCGAGCAAGCCGGCGTCGTTCAACTGCGATCCGAAGAACGTCGTGCTCGTGAAGCAATCGGGCAACTGACCGCGAGAGGAGACGAGCGATGGCGGGCGAGCTCGCAGGCAAGGTCGCACTGGTCACCGGGGCGAGCAAGAACATCGGCAAGGGGATCGCGCTCGAGGTCGGTGCGAGCGGGGCGGTCACGTACCTCACCGCCCGCAGCCTCGAGGACGTGCCCGGTCAGCTCGCGAGCCTGGCGCGCACCGCGGCCGAGATCGAGGCCGCAGGCGGCACCGCGATCCCGGTGGCGTGCGACCACACCGACGACAGCCAGGTGGAAGCCGTGTTCGACCGCATCGAGGCCGAGCAGGGCCGGCTCGACGTCCTCGTGAACGTCGCGTCGCCCGACTTCTCGGAGATGGTGGGCGTCCCGTTCTGGGACCTCTCGTTCGAGCACATGAGCAACTGCCTCGACATCGGACCGCGCTCCGACTACGTCACGACCGCGCTGGCGGCGCGGACGATGATGATCGAGCAGGGTTCGGGCGTGGTGATCAACATCTCGTCGCACGGCGCGGAGACCTACCTGCTCTCGGTGCCGTACGGCGTGGGCAAGGCCGCCATCGACCGGGTGACGCGCGACACTGCCTTCGAGCTGCAACCGCACGGAGTCGCAGTGGTGTCGTTGTGGCCTGGGCTCGTGCTCACCGAGGGCCTGCTCGCCAACACGGTGGAGACCGACGACGGCCGTCGTGAGCTCCACGGCCTCGACATCAGCTTCGGCGAGACGCCGAAGTTCAACGGCCGAGCGGTCGTGGCGCTCGCCGCCGATCCGAAGATCCTCGAGCGCACCGGGGGTTCGTTCTGGAGCGCGTCGCTGGCGCGCGAGTACGGCTTCACCGAGGACGACGGGCACCTCCCACCCGAGATGGCGAACACGGTGCTGACGAGCATGGGTGACGACATGCCCGACTACTGGCGCGGC
>DASUAS010000303.1:0-3702 GCA_035763625.1 Acidimicrobiia bacterium | reverse complement strand
CGACCTCGTCGAACAGCTCGACGAGCGTGCGGGAACCTGGGCCATCGAAGCGATCGGGCTCGAGCTCGCCGACCAGGCCGCGCAACTCGTCGACTGCAGATCGCAGCTGCTCGAACACCACACCTCCCCGACAGTTCGAAGGACCAACCGGGGAAGTTGTCGTCTCACCATACCGAACGCACGTTCGATACGCAAGAGGAAATCTCAGCCGCTCGTCACCAGAGGTCGTGGGCGTCGGGGATCGAGAGCGACAGCGCACCGACACAGGTCGGTGCGATCAACAGTCGCTCGCTCAGGTGGGCCAGCCGCGTCGGTCGAGGAGCTCCATGAGACTGCGCTTCTGGCGGTGCCGGGTGCGCACGTTCGCCAGCACCGACGTGAAGCGGTCAGGCGCGTGGCCGGCGTCGGCGAGGCGCTCGACGTGCGCGAGGGTCTTGACCGCGCGCTGGTAGCCGGCCTTCTTCTTGGTGTCGATCTCGCGTTCGATCTCGGTGACGTACACCGGGATCACGTCGAGCGGATGCTCGGTCTCCCGCGCGCGGGCCAGCGCGAGCCAGAGCGAGGGTGAGCAACCGTGGACGGTGGCCGCGAGCCATGCGGCTTCGACGTCGCCGTCATGGAGCAGCATCGCCACCTGCACCTCGCTGGCGCGCGGGTCGGACGCGACGAGCTCGTGGGCTGCAGCACGCCGCTCCTCGGCGACGCCCGCGCCTTCCGCCGCCTGCAGCAACTTCCGGTACGCGTCGATGGTGCGGTCATGCGCGAACGCGTCGGCGTAGACGTCGACCGCCGCTTGCGGATCGCCCTCCTCGCGCAGGAGCTCGGCGGTGACGTCGCGGAGCGTTCCGAGTTGGTGCGGACGGCCGGCGAACTGGGTGAGGCCGGCGCGGGCCCAGGTGAGCGCGTCGTCACGACGACCGGCGACGCGCAGGAACTCGACGATCTCGACGTGGTCGTAGGGACTGCGGAGGTCGTGCTCCTTGACCCGGATCAGCTCGTCGGGATCTCCCGACGCGAGCGCGAGGCCGATCATCGCCTGTCGGATCCGGAACTCGTCGTGCGACCAGCGGTCACCGCCGGGGACGAGCGCGTCCCACTTCGGCTCGACGACCTTGCGGTACGCGGCGAGACCGTCGGCGCCCAACACGTCGGCGTAGCGGGATGCGGCGCGGTGGAACGTGTCGAGCTCCGCGGTGAGCTCGAGCTTCGCCAGCCGGCGAGCGAGCGGCACCGGTGCGGGCCGGCTCGCCGTGCACGCGGCGAGGTGCAGGTCGGCGACGCGGTGGAAGATGTCGGTGATGTAGCCGTCGGAGTCGTCGACGTAGGCGATCGCCGCTTCGGCCTTGCGGTGGCAGCGCTCGGCCAGCGTGATCACCACGTCGGCGTGGCCGGTGGCGAGGAGCTCGTCGAGCGCATCGAGGAGCTCGAACACGCCTGCAGCCCAGTCGGGCGCGGTGCGGTAGTCGACGAAGCGCCCCCAGCGTCGGAAGGCGGCGTCGACGCGCTTGCGCCAGACCGCTTCGTCGACGTCGAGACCGAGCGCGGCGCGCGCTTCGGCGGTGAGTCGTTCCGCCAGGCGCCAGTCGCGCGCGGCCTGATCGAGCACGATCGCGGCGAGCCGGGTCGGATCGAGCGACATCACGTAGGTGGCGATGTCGACGTCGTCGCCGACGGTTCTCTCCGTTGACTCCGCCGCAGCGCCGGTGACCGTGAGGGCGACCGCCACCGCGTGCTTGCAGAACGCGCCGGAGTCGCCGACCGGACACGTGCACGACCACTCCAGGTGCTGCTTCCCCGAGGCGGTGAGGACGACGCGGTAGGGCTCGGTGCCCTGCACGACGGCGACGACCCGTTGCGCGTCGACCTCTTTCAGCGCGGCGCGCCCCTCCTCCGCGTAGGCCACGCCTCGGAAGTACGAGCTCTCGCCCGCGAGGTCGACGAGGTCGACGTCGTCGAGGACGTCAGCGAGCTCGGGCATCGTCAGTCATCCTGCCCGTCGGCGGAGGAACTCGTCGAACAGGGGTCTCCTCCCGCGCAAACTGCTCGTTGTTCGGTACACATGATCTCGGCGTGTGCGAACAAATTCTGGTCGACGGGGCAGACCGCCCAGGGACGACGTCTACCGCGGTCTCGGTTTCCACACCTCCACGAGCTCTGGCGGTGAGTGGGCGGTTTGCCGGACCCGCTCGAGGCCGTCGACATCTGGCAATCGGTCGAGTGAGGTCAGGGCAGGACGAGTCGCACGCCGGATGCTTCGGCCTCGTTGGCATCCCGGAACGCGTTGGTGCGGTCGAGATCGGACTCGGCGGTCGTTCTGTCGGTGAAGTCGACGCGCGCGGTGTAGCGCTGGGCGAACATCAGCATGGCCATGAGAGGGTCGAAGCTGGTGTTGTACGTCGCGGCTCGGAGCGCGGCGAGGTAGTTGTTCCGGTACACGGTCGGGATGATGATGGGTACCTCTCCCGCGTGCTGCAGTTCGGCGCTCATCATGATCCTGGCGATGCGCCCATTGCCGTCGGTGAAGGGGTGCACCTCGGCGACCAAGAACATCATGTACAGCGCACGGAAGAACGGTGACGTGATCTCACCGACCAGATCGAAGCCTTGCTCGAGTGTTCCTTCGACGAGCTCGGGCAGCACGAACTCGGTGCTTCCCGCGCGGTTGGGCGTGTTCTTGTACTCACCGGGACGCTTGTCAGGGCGGCTCGCCATCAACACGCCATGGCGAACGCGGAGGAGCTCCCCAAGCTCGTCGAAGGACCGCGGGACTCGGCGCATCTCGACCTGGTTGGCGACGATCTCATAGGTGCCGGTGATGTCGTGGGCGTCGGCGGGCCGGTCTTCGGGAACTTCACGATTGAAGACGATCTGTGCCGCTTCGTCGATCGTGAACTCGGTGCCTTCGATGAAGTTCGAGAAGTAGGCCTCGTAGAACGGCAACAACGTCCGGCGGCGGACGTCCTCGGGGAGCGCGGGCAGCGTGTGCGGGCTCGTGTTCGCGATCGTGTCGGTGAGGGCGCTGAACAGCTCGAGGCGACGCGCGTCGTAGGGCAGCCCGTCGCCACGAGCCGCGAGTGTGGGCGATGAGATCGTGACATCGTCACGGGTGGTGAGCGCGACGCTGATGAGCGCGTCGAGGCGCTCCATCTCCTTGGTGCGCCGGATCTCCGGAGCCAGCGCACGTGCCTGGTCGCGGAGTGCGTTGATCCCGTCTGCGCCAAGCTCGTGCACGAGACGGTCGATCCAGTCCTCGACCTCGACCGGTGCAAGGGTCCGACGGATCCGCGCATTGGCGCGCGAAGGAACGAGGTTGTCGAGGAGGGCGCGGGCCCGCGAGCTGAGCTCGAGACCCTCGGGCATGGGCATGTCACCCGGCAGGGCACCGGGTCCATGGCGTGGCCAGATGGTGACGCCGGGGAGCTCGACGCGACGCTGCCTCGGATGATCGACGAACACCGCACCGTCGGCGGGACGACCGGCGGTCGTCGCGCTGCGGTCGACGAAGACCGCGCCCGGGAACTCGTGGCCCACGATCTCGAAGAGGTGGTGGCGGACGAGCTCGTCGAGTTCGGTGGTGAGATCACCGCTGTAGATCCCGCGACCGAGCCTGCGGATCGTGCCCCGGCTCACCGCACGCGAGAGAGCAGCGGCATCATGTTCGCCGCTGAAGACGATCTCGGGCCAGGCGGTCGCCATGTGTGC
>DASUAS010000302.1:0-14040 GCA_035763625.1 Acidimicrobiia bacterium | reverse complement strand
GGGCAGCCACCTCTGGGCCGAGCACGCGGCCGACCCGCATGATCCGAGAATTCGGACGATCGAGATGAGCCCCGGTTCGGTCGTGGTCTTCTTCGGTACGACGTTGCACCGGGGCGGCGCCCACCACGGCTCCGCGCCGCGTCTCGGGATCACGCCGCAGTACTGCCAGCCGTGGGTCCGGCAGGTGGAGAACATGGCGCTCGCCATCCCGCCGGCCCTGGCGTCGACGCTGCCGGAGCGCGTGCAGTCGTTGCTGTACGGGATCCTCCCACCGTTCATCGGCTACGCCGACGGCCGCGACCCGGTCCGCGCGCTGCAGGCCAGCCCGCGCTGACCGAGCCGGTTCACCTCATCCGGCGCCAGACCATGTCGGTGGGCACGTCGGGGTCGAGGAGCACACCCGGGTCCTGCTGGTCCACGTGGCCCATGAGACCGCGGTAGACGCCGTAGCCGAGCATCTCCTGGAGCCGGCGCGGGAAGGTGGCCGCGAGGTCGCGGGGCACGGCGAGCAGCTGGTTCTCCTCCTGGCGCAGGAAGCCGGCGCAGTGGTTCACCACGATGCCCACCCGGCGGTCGTCGCTGGCGTTGGTGCCCCCGCCGTGCCAGAGCGACCCGTCGTACAGCAGCACGCTGCCGGCCGGCATCTCGGCTTCGACGTAGCCGGCCTCCTCGCCCTTCGCCGGACGGCGTTCGCGACGATGCGAGCCGGGCACGAGCCGGGTCGCGCCGTTCTCGTGGTCGAAGTCGGTGAGCGCCCACAGCGCCACGCACACCACCGGTGGATGGGGCCGCGGCAGCGCAACCGAGCCGTCGTCGGCGTGCAACGGCTGCGCCTCCTGCCCCGGGTGCATCTCGATGGCGGTGAGCGACGAGAGCAGGCACTGTTCGTCGAGGACCTGTTCCACGAGCGGGAGCACCGCCGGGTGCAGCGGCACGCGTGCGAACAGCGGGTCGCGCGCGAGGAGGTTGAAGATGCGACGCGTGCGCAGTCCGAGGAACGCGTTGGTGCCGAACGGGATCTCGGCGTCGACCATGACCCGATCGATGGTCTCGAGCAATGCCGCGACGAGATCGGGTTCGATGACCGCTTCGAGCACCGCGTAGCCGTCCTGCTCGAGCGCCACGAGCGGAGCCGGCATCACGTCACCTTGCACTGGGCCACGATCTCACGCAATCGCGTCCGCACCGCGTCGATCGCCGACGGGTCGGGCTCTGCGGTCGGATCGGAGCTCGACTGGTCGAGGATCGGGGTGAACGTCGGATCGCGCACGAGGTCGTCGGCGCTGCAGGCCGCCTCGCCACTCCTGAGACCCTGCTGCACCAGCTCCGCGTAGAGACCGTCACGGTTCGACAGGGAGAGGAACGACCGGATCGGAGAATTGGGGATGGCGGTCGTCGCGCTCCCGGGATCGCACGCGGTGAGCGTCACCCGGTCTCCGGCGCGTCGGGCCGTCGCGGTGCCGGGCGGCACCTGGGCGGCCCACTGGGTGAGTGCACCGGTGATGGTGCTGATCCCCTTGGTCCCCTTGCCGGCGAAGGTGGCGCGCAGGCAGGTCTTGCCCTGGTCGGTGAACGTGATCATCGAGTCACCGTCCCAGGCGTCGGCCGCGCTCAGCGCGGTCGCGTCGTCCAGGCGGGACGCGAGCACCTGGTACAGCGACAGCGAGCCGAAGACGTCGGGTTTGCCCGATCGCTTCTCGCCCGCCTCGAGTGCGGGCGTCTTCACCGTCTGGAAGGTGCGGTGCTCGAGCAGGGTCGACGGCGTCACGAAGGCCGCGTCGGCCCTGGGTGGATGGCGGAAGAGGGCGTCGACGCCCGCGGTCCCGTCCTGGGCGAGCACCGCGTCGAGCATCGACTGACCGAGCGCGTACGGCGCTTGGAAGATGACGGTCAGCGAGTCGGGCACGCCTTTGGCGGTCGTCTCGGCCTGTGCCTCGGCGCTGATCGCCGCGTTCTCGGTGTCGTATGCCTGCTGGTCGGCCGGGGACAGCGTCCGTTCGTACGCGTTCTCGGTCCGCACCGCGTCGCCTTCCACCAGCGTCTGCAGTGCGGTCGATCCGTGCGCGGCGGCAGCCTGCCGATCGAGCTTCTGCAGGTCGAAGTGCTGGTCCTGCAGCGCGTGGGTGAGCTCGTGCGCGACGGTGACGCGCGTCGAGACGTCGTGGAGGTCCTTGCCCTTGACCGTGATCTTCTGCGTCTTCGGGTCGTAGTACGCGAGCACGCCGGCCGACTGCGCGGAGCTGACCGCATCGACGAGATCGACATCGGAACCGATGAGGCCAACCGCGCGCAGCTGGGCGGCGGAGCGCTCGACGCTCCGCTGGTCCTGCTTGCTCAACTTCCCGCGGTCGATCGACACCCGCTTCCGGAACGCCGCTTCGCCGAGGAACTCGGCTGCGACCGGGTGCTCGAAGTCCAGCTTGCGCAGTCGTGCAACCTTGTCGGCGATGGGCTTCAGCCGCGGGTCCCACTTGGCAGGCACCGCCGCGGTGGTGACGGTGGTGGTGGACGAGGTGGAGGTCGATGCGGCCTCGGCCGGGATCCCGCTGACGACGACCGCCGAGACGACCAGCACCGTCGCGACCAGCACCGCTGCGATCACACCGCGGAGCGCCCCGGGGCTCGTGGGGCCGCACCGCGCGCTCCTCATCCGCCACGACGCTACCGGTCGCGTTCGACGGCGCGGACGCGCCGCGGCGCTCGGAGGACGCGAGCCGGAGGGGTGACGCCTACCATGCTCCGACGATGAAGGGTCTCATCCTCTCCGGCGGAGCCGGCACGCGCCTGCGGCCCATCACGCACACGAGCGCCAAGCAGCTCGTGCCGGTGGCGAACAAGCCCATCCTCTTCTACGGCATCGAGGACATGGTCGAGGCCGGCATCAAGCAGATCGGCATCGTCGTCGGCGAGACGGCCCCCGAGATCGAGGCGGCGGTCGGCGACGGCTCGCGCTGGGGCGCCGAGGTCACGTACATCCCTCAGGACGCACCCCGCGGCCTGGCCCACTGCGTCCTGATCGCCCGCGACTTCCTCGGAGACGACGACTTCGTCGTCTACCTCGGCGACAACATGCTGCAACAGAAGCTCGACGGGCTCGTCGAGACGTTCGCAGCCGCACGCGCGGCGGCACCGGATCAGGTCGCGGCCCAGCTCCTGCTGGCCCACGTCGAGGATCCGCGCCAGTCCGGAGTCGCCGTCCTCGGCCCCGACGGCGAGGTCGTGCAGCTGATCGAGAAGCCCGAGGATCCGCCGTCGGACCTCGCGATCGCCGGCGTGTACCTGTTCGCCCCGCGCGTCCACGACGCGGTCAGGGCGATCACGCCCTCGGCCCGGGGCGAGCTCGAGATCACCGACGCCATCCAGTGGCTCGTCGACCAGGGTCTGCGGGTGCGTCACGAGATCCTCCAGGGGTGGTGGATCGACACCGGCAAGAAGGACCCACTGCTCGAGAGCAACCGACTCGTGCTCGACACGATCGAGCCACGCGTCGAGGGGTCGATCGACGAGGAGTCGCGCATCGAGGGCCGCGTCGTGGTCGAGCGCGGCGCCGAGATCGTGCGCTCGACCGTCCGAGGACCCACGATCATCGGTGAACGCACTCGAGTCGTCGACAGCTACATCGGTCCCTACACGTCGGTGGCGTCCGACTGCGAGATCGTCGCCTCCGAGTTGGAGCACTCGGTGCTGCTCGACCGCAGCCGCGTCATCTCGGCCGGTCGCGTCACCGACTCGCTGATCGGCAGGGATGCGGAGGTCGTCCACTCGGAAGCGGCGCCGCAGGCGACGCGCGTGATGCTCGGCGACCACTCCCGGGTGGAGCTGGCGTGAGCGTGAGGAAGCGCTGATGCCGGAGATCACCGAATCCGACGTCATCGCCGGCGTCTACGTCGTGCAACCGACGATCCACGGCGACGAGCGCGGCATCTTCATCGAGACCTACCGCCGCGAGTGGTTCCCGCAGGGGCGGGAGATGATCCAGGGCAACCGGGGCAACCGCCAGGCGGGGGCGATCGTCGGGCTGCACTACCACCTCCACCAGGCCGACTACTGGTACGTGCCGATGGGCCGCGCGCGCGTGGTGCTCCACGACCTCCGCGAGGGCTCGCCCACCGATGGCGCCACGCTCACCCTCGACCTCGGCGAGAAGCCCGACGGCAGCTTCGACCACCGCGGTGTGTTCATCCCGCCCGGGGTCGCACACGGCTTCGCCGCGTTGAGCGACATGGTGATCACCTATCTCGTCGACGGCTACTACAACCCGAAGGACGAGCTCGGGGTGGCCTGGGACGACCCCGCGGTCGAGGCCGACTGGGGCGTGGGCGAGCCCACGCTGTCGCCGCGCGACCAGCAGAACCCCGCGCGCGCCGACCTCCCCGACCACCTCCGCCCGCGCTGGGGCTTGCGCACATGAGCACGCGCAAGATCCTCGTCACCGGCGGCGCGGGCTTCATCGGCTCCAACTACGTCCGCCACGTGCTCGCGACCACCGACGACTCGGTGACGGTGTACGACGCGCTCACCTACGCGGGGAACCTCAGCACGCTGCGCGACGTCGACGACGACCCGCGCTACCGGTTCGTGAAGGGCAACATCTGTGATCCGGAGACGCTCGAGGACGCGATGCGTGGGCACGACGCGGTGGTGCACTTCGCGGCCGAGAGCCACGTCGACCGATCGATCGTGGGCTCCGACGACTTCGTCAACACCAACTGCTTCGGCACCAACGTCGTGATGGACACCGCCCGCCGGCTCGAGATCGACCGGGTGGTGCACGTCGGCACCGACGAGGTGTACGGCTCGGTGGAGGTCGGCTCGTCGAAGGAGGACGATCCGCTCGAGCCCCGCTCGCCCTACTCGGCGTCGAAGGCGGGCTCCGACCTCATCGCCCTGTCGTACCACCACACGCACGGGCTGCCGGTCACGGTCACCCGCTGCACCAACAACTTCGGTCCCTACCAGTTCCCGGAGAAGGCGATCCCGCTCTTCACCACCAACCTGCTCGACGGCGGGAAGATCCCGCTCTACGGCGACGGCCTCAACCAGCGCGATTGGATCTACGTCGACGACCACTGCGCGGGCGTGCAGCGGGTGCTCGACGCCGGCGCCCCGGGCGAGATCTACAACATCGGCGCCGGCAACGAGACGCCCAACCGGGTGCTGGTCGACAAGCTGCTCGCGATCCTCGGCCACGACGAGTCGTCGGTGCAGTACGTGACCGACCGGCTCGGTCACGACCGCCGGTACTCGGTCGACATCGCCAAGGTCACCGCCCTCGGCTGGACGAAGCGGCGCACCCTCGACGAGGCGCTGGAGGCGACGGTGGCCTGGTACCGCGACAACCGCTGGTGGTGGGAACCGCTCAAGCAGCGCGGCTAGCCGGTGACGACACCCCCCACGGTCGGCGTCGTCGTCGTCAACCACAACGGCGGCGACCTCACGCTCGACTGCCTTCGCAGCATCGTGCGCACCGAGTGGCCGGCCGCCTACCTGCGGGTCGTGCTCGTCGACAACGCATCGAGCGACGGGATCGCCGCCCGCGTCCGCGCCGAGCTCCCGGTGGTGCAGGTGCTCGAGCAGGCAGCCAACACCGGCTTCGGTGCCGGATGCAACGCCGGGATCCGCGCCCTGGACGACGTCGACTTCGTGGCGCTGGTCAACAACGACGCCACCGTCGAACGCGGGTGGCTGCGACCGCTGGTCGACGCGCTGCAGTCGGATCCCGCACTCGGCGCCGCGTGCCCGAAGATCCTCTTCGCCGGGCGGTTCCTCGACGTCGAGCTGCGCAGCGCCACCGACCGGCGCGGCTTCGGCGACCGGCGCGACCTCGGGGTGTTCGTCGCCGGCGCGCGCGTCGACGGCACCGACGTGTGGTCGCGCGTGCAGCTGGTCGACGGCACGTGGGGGCTCGAACCGGGTGCCGCCACCGGGGGCGAGTGGACGGGACCGGTGGCGCACCTACGCGTGCCTGCACCCGACGGGGACGCGCCGGCGACGGTGTCGCTGCTCCTCTCCGCCGACGGCCCGCGTACGATCTCGCTGGCCGCGGGCGGCGACGTCGTGGAGCACACCGCGGGCACCGACCCGGCGTGGTTCGCGGTCACCGCCGCCGGTCCCGCGCTCAGCATCGTCAACAACGTCGGCGTCGAGCTGGTGGCGGGCGGGTTCGCAGGCGACCGTGGCTACTTCGAGCCCGACGACGGACGCTTCGACGAACCCGCCGACGTGTTCGCGTGGTGCGGCGCGGGAGTGCTGCTCCGGCGCTCGTACCTCGACGACGTGGGGTTGTTCACCGAGGAGCTCTTCGTCTACTACGAGGACATCGACCTGGCCTGGCGCGGCGCGTCGCGGGGCTGGCGCTACCGCACCGTCCCCGCGTCGGTGGTCCACCACGTCCACTCGGCCACGAGCGGCCGGAGCTCACCGCTCAAGCAGTACTACGACGAGCGCAACCGACTGCTGGTGCTGGCGCGTCACGGGGGCGCGGCCGCAGCGACGAGCGCGGCGGCGCGATCGCTCCTCGTGACCGCGTCGTACGCCCGTCGCGATGTCGTGTCACCGCTCCTCCGCCGACGCCCCGCCCGACCGGAGCTCGTGGCCCGCCGCCTGCGCGCCTGGGCAGCGGCGGTCGGGTCGCTGCCCGCCACGCTGCGGCGCAGGAGCCGGTGACGCGGTCGGTCGCGGGGGGTGAGGTCGTATCCTGTCCGGCGATGGTGGTGGCCGGTGACGTGATGTCGGCGTCGCCGGCGGACGTGGTGAAGTCCCCGGAGCGGCCGGAGCGGTTGGGGTACCGGCCCGCGCTGGACGGGCTGCGGGCCATCGCCGCCGGGTCGGTGCTCCTCTACCACGGCGGCGTCTCCTGGTCGTCGGGTGGGTTCCTCGGCGTCGACGTGTTCTTCGTCCTCTCGGGGTTCCTCATCACCGCGTTGTTGCTGACCGAGTGGGAACGCACCGGTGGCATCGCGATCATCTCGTTCTACGGACGTCGCGTCCGACGCCTGTTGCCCGCGCTGCTGCTCGTGATCGCCGCGGTCGCGCTCTACGCAGTGGTCCTCGCGCCCACCTCGCAGATCTCGCAGTTGCGCGGCGACCTGTTCTCCACCTTCGGGTACTTCACCAACTGGCGGCTGGTGTTCACCCACCGCGGCTACTTCGACGCGTTCGCGGCGCCGTCACCGCTCAAGCACACCTGGTCGCTCGCGGTCGAGGAGCAGTGGTACCTGATCTGGCCGATCGTCGTCGTCGGCCTCCTCAAGCTCACCCGCCGCGCCAACCGCGACCTGCGTCCCGCGCTCCTGGTCGTCGCGGCCGCCTGCGTCGCGTCCACCATCTGGACCGCCATCATCTACACGCCCGGCGCCGACCCCTCGCGCGTCTACTACGGCACCGACACCCGCGCCCAGGAGCTGCTCACCGGCGCGGTGCTCGCGTTCGTGTGCGTCATCGCCGGGCGCTACTCGCTCCGCTCACCGTGGCGCGGCATCGCCGGCTTCACCGGGCTCGTCGCCCTCGGGTGGACGTTCGCGCTCTTCGCCATCGTCGACGACCGCACCACCTGGCTCTACCAGGGCGGGCTCCTCCTCTTCTCCTTCGCGGTCGCGCTGGTCATCCTCGCCGCCATCCAACCCCGAGGCGTCCTGCCCGACGTCCTCTCCCTCGGCCCCCTCCGCTGGCTCGGGAAGATCAGCTACGGCCTCTACCTCTGGCATTGGCCCATCTACGTCGCCGCCACCAGCACCCGCACCGGGCTCGACGGCACGCCGCTACTCCTCCTCCGGCTCGCGCTCACGGTCGCGGTCTCGACCGCCTCCTACTACCTGGTCGAGGCTCCGATCCGCCACCACACCTTCCGACCCCGGACCCTCGCCCTCACCGTCCCCGCCGTCATCGCCGTCGCCGTCACCGTCATCCTCGTCACCACCAGCGCCGCCCCGCCCGCCGCGGTTCCGAGCGCCGCCGCCTCGCAGGTGGCCCGTCCCGGCGGTGGCGGCAACCTCTACGACATCTTCACGTTCGACCCGTCGAAGAACCCTCCGCCGACCACGCTGCCGAACGACACCGCCAGCAAGCTCGTCATCACCGGAGACTCGGTGGCGCTGACGCTCTCGACCGGGTTCGAGGAGCGCACCGGCAAGCCGCCGACGCTGCTCTGGGACCAGAGCGTCGTGGGGTGCTCGCTGTTCCCGGGCTCGCACGTCGTCGACGGCGTGCCGAACAGCGGAGGGACGCAGTGCGGACCCTGGCGCGCCTACCGCGAGCAGTGGCTGCAGCAGTTCCATCCCGACGTGGTCGCGGTCTTCTCGGGCGTCTGGGAGCTCTACGACCGCGTGGTCGATGGCCACACGCTGTCCTTCGGGTCGAAGGCCTCCGACGTCTGGTTGTCCGACCAGCTCGACCAGCTCATCGACCGGCTCCACAGCACCGGCGCCCACGTCGCCCTCCTCACCGTCCCCTGCAACCAGCGCCCCGACCCGGTCTCCGGCCCCGAACCTCCGGAGAACGACCGTGACCACGTCGACCACCTCAACCAGCTCTACCGCGAGGCCGCCCAACGCCACCCCGACAGCACCACGCTCATCGACCTGCACGGCTACCTCTGCCCGAACGGCAAGTACCTCTCCACCCTCCACGGCACCGACCTCCGCATCGACGGCGTCCACCTCACGCCGGACGGCGCCGCGCTCGTGCGCAAGTGGCTGTTCCCGCAGCTCGACGCGCTGTCGCCGCGGCGCCACGCGAACCCGGCCGCATGAGCCGGCGCGGCGTCAGCCGCGCGTGACGCCGGCGTCGGCGAGGAGCGCCGCGAGACCGGTCTCGAGGTCGACCCGGGGCGCCCAGCCCGGCACCGGCGGGCCTGCGTCCCAGGGGGACATCATGTCGCCGGCCCGATCGGGGCGCACGCCCCACTCGACCGGCACCGGTCGACCGGCGACGCGCCCGAGCTCGTCGACCAGCTCGCGCAGCGTGCACGGACGACCCGACGACAGGGAGTAGTAGGGCACGTCGGGCGGCAGCGCGTCGTCCGCGCACGCGGTCGCCGCGCACCGGAGGCCGCGCACGATGTCGTCGACATGCACCAGGTCGACGAGCTGCCGGCCGCTGCTCGCGCCGAGGACGTCGCCGGTGCACAGCGCGTCGACGAGCGCACTCAGCAGCTTGCCTCGGTGGTCGAGCGGCCCGTACGAGTCGTAGAGGTTCACCGTGACCGCGCGCACCCGGCCGGTGACGACGGAGAAGCGCAGCACGTCCTCGAACGCCTGCTTCGTCGCGGCGTACAGGTTCTTCGGGCGGTAGCGTGCACCGTCGACGTGCTGCCACGCGGTGCCGACGTTGACGAACACGGCATCCCGCGCTGCGAGCGCGTCGAGCAGCCGGCTCGGGAACACGACGTTGTCGGCCACGAGCGCACCCACGTCGCCGGCTCGGTGTTCGGCGACGAAGTTGGTGGCGAGGTGGAAGGTCACGTCCGGTCGTGCCGCGTCGACCGCACGCACGAGCGCGTCGGTGCTGCCATCCTCGACGTGGAGCACCAGCCGGTCGCGGAGGTCGGGCACACGCTCGAGGTGGGCGCCGGGGCGCACGACCGCGTGCACCGTCACACCGTCGGCGAGCAAGGCACGCGTGACGTGCGCGCCGACGAACCCGGTGACCCCGGTGACCAGCGCCCGCTGCGTCACCGAACGCGCCCCGGCGCGACGACGAACGGAGATGCGAGCTCGTCGAGGCGCGGGAAGGCGGCGTCGCGGTCGGAGACGACCGCCCGACCGGCGTCGATCGGCCAGTCGACGTCGACCGACGACCACAGGACGCCGCCTTCGCGTGCGCCGTCCCACTCGCCCGACTGGGCGTAGAGGACCAACGCGTCGCCGTTGGTCACCAGGAAGCCGTGCGCGCACCCCTCGGGCACGAACACCGCGTTGGCGGCGGCAGCCGACAACGGCACGACGCAGTGCGCGTGGTAGGTGGGTGAGCCCACCCGCAGGTCGACGACGACGTCGAGCACGGCCCCGTCGAGGCAGCACACGAGCTTGGCCACGTCGGCGGGAGGCGCCTGGAAGTGCAGCCCCCGCACCACGTCGGCATGGGAACGGCTCCAGAACAGCTCGCGCACCTCGAAGCGCAGCCCGAGGTCGGTGAAGGTGGTGGCGTGGAAGAGCTTGAGGAGCTCACCGCGGCGATCGGGCTTCGGGTCGAGCCGCAGTTCGTGACAGCCGTCGACCGCGGTGGGCCGCAGCTCCATCAGCCGCGCTCCATCAACGCGACGACGCCGCCGCGCGCCCGGCCACGCCGCGCACGAAGTCGTGGAACGACTCGACGACGTAGTCGAGCATCTCGCCCGTGAGGCCTGGATACACCCCGACCCAGAACGTCGACTCCGTGATCACGTCGCTGGTCGTGAGATCCCCCACGACGCGGTGCTCGACCTCGGCGTACGCGGGTTGGCGGGTGAGGTTGCCACCGAAGAGGAGACGGGTCGCGATCCGGCGTCCCTCGAGGAACTCGATGATCTCGTTGCGGGTGAACGGCGCCCCCGGACGCACGGTGAGCGCGAAGCCGAACCAGCTCGGCTCGCTGCGCGGCGTCGGGCGCGGGAGCACGAAGTGCTCCTCGAGGTCGGCGAGCCCGTCGGCGAGATGCTGCCAGTTGGCTCGCCGCGCAGCGACGAAGCCGGGGAGGCGGTCGAGTTGCGCGAGGCCGACGGCGGCTTGCGAGTCGGTGAGCTTCAGGTTGTAGCCCACGTGCGTGTACACGTACTTGTGGTCGTAGCCGCAGGGCAGGTCGCCGAGCTGCCACTCGAAGCGCTTGCCGCACGTGTTCTCCATGCCCGGCGCGCACCAGCAGTCGCGACCCCAGTCGCGCAGCGACTCGACCACCTTGCCGAGCGTGCCGCGCTCGGTGAGCACGCAGCCCCCCTCACCGGTGGTCATCTGGTGTGCGGGGTAGAAGCTCAGCGTGGCGAGGTCGCCGAAGGTGCCGGTGAGCCGCCCGTCGTACCGGGCGCCGAGGGCGTCGCAGTTGTCCTCGACGAGGAACAGCTCGTGCTCGCGCGCGAGCGCGGTGACGGTGCCGAGGTCGAACGGGTTGCCGAGCGTGTGCGCCATCACGATGGCGCGCGTGCGGGGCCCGATCGCCTCCGCGAGGCGATCCATGCGCGCGTCGTAGGTGCCGAGCTCCACGTCGACGAACACCGGGACCAGGCCGTTGAGCACGATCGGGTTGACCGTGGTGGGGAAGCCCGCGGCCACGGTGACGACCTCGTCGCCCGGGCGCAGGCGCCGGGGGCCGAGACGGGGTGACATGAGGGTGGAGACGGCGAGGAGGTTCGCCGACGAGCCCGAGTTGCAGAGGTAGGCGTGGCGCACGCCGACGGTCGCGGCCAGCCGTTCCTCGAGCTCGTCGGCGAAGCGGCCCTCGGTGAGCCACAGGTCGAGCGCAGCGTCGAAGAGACCCCGCAGCTCGGGTGGCCCGACGACCTTGCCCGACACCGGCACCGGGCTGACGCCGGCCACGAACGGCCGCTCGGGGAACGCCTCGGCGTGGTACTCCTCGGCAAGCGCGAGGACGCGTGCCCGCAGCTCGTCGGCGGCGCTCACGAGTCGCCGATCATGACGCGACGAGGAGCGCGCGGTACCAGTCGACGGTGCGAGTCAGCCCGTCACCGAGTGCCACCGCGGTCTTCCAGCCGAGCTCGGCTTGCGCGCGTGACGAGTCGAGGAACTGGTCGTGGATCTCCCCCGCCGCCTCGCCGAGCACGCGCGGCTCGACCGAACCACCGCACGCCTCGCAGACCGCGGCGTAGATCTCCATGACGGTCAGCGGTGCTTCGGCGCTGAAGTTGAACGCGATGCCGTCGCTCGCGTGGCTGTGCTCACCCGCCGAATGGGTCGTGTCGAGCCAACCCGCCAACGCCAGGTAGGCCTCCACCACGTCGTCGACGTGGAGGTAGTCGCGCACGAACGTGCCGTCGCTGCGCAGCACCGGCTGCTCACCCCGCACGATGGCGCGGATCGTGCCGGGGACGATCCGGCTCCAGTTGAGGTCGCCACCGCCGTAGACGTTGCCGCACCGCGCGATCGCCACCGGCAGGTCGTACGTCGCGGCGTAGCTCTGGGCGAGGAGATCGGTGGCGGTCTTCGACACGTCGTAGGGTCCGCGGCCGTCGAGGGGCGTGCGCTCGGTGTAGGGAAGGTCACCCACGGTGCCGTACGCCTTGTCGCTCGACGCGACGACGATGCGCTCGACCGCGCCTCGCGCCTGGCGGCAGGCGTCGAGCAGCAGATAGGTGCCCCGTACGTTGGCCTCGAAGGTGGTGACCGGATCGCGGTGCGCGGCACCCACGATCGTCTGCGCGCCGAGGTGGAAGACGGTGTCGACCTCGCGACCGACGACGACGCGCGCCACCGCGTCGGGGTCCTCGAGGACACCGGGTGCGATCGTCACACACCCCGCGGTGCCGCTCCGCACCAGCTCCGAGCGCGGATCGAGGTCGGGCGCGAGCGCCACCACGTCGGCACCGGCCTCGACCAGCCGCCGCGTGAGCCACGAACCGATGAACCCACCGGCGCCGGTGACGAGCACCGAGCGATCAGTCCAGGTCAATCCGACCACACCTTCCACGGGGCGTCTCCGTCGGCCCACAGCGCGTTGAGCGCGGTGAACTCGCGGTAGGTGTCCATCGGCTGCCAGAAGCCGTCGTGCGCGTACGCGGCCAGCTGCCGATCGTGAGCGAGCGCCTCGAGCGGCTCGCGCTCCAACGCGACGTCGTCGGCGAGGTAGTCGAACACGGCCGGCTCGAACACGAAGAAGCCGGCATTGACCGCGTCGACCGACTCGGGCTTCTCGCGGAACCTCATCACGGTGCCGTCGGGATCGCTCTCGACGATGCCGAAGCGCGAGAGCGGCCGCACCGTGGTCATCGTCGCCAGCTTCCCGTGCTCTTCGTGGAAGGCGAGCAGCTTCCCGATGTCGACATCGGCGACGCCGTCGCCGTAGGTGACGAGGAAGCGCTCGCCGCGCACGTGGTCGCCCACGCGCAGGACGCGGCCGCCGGTCGGGGTCTCGGCGCCGGTGTCGACGACGGTGACGCACCATCCGGTCTCGAGGTGTGAGGTGTGGTATTCGATCTCGTGGTGGTGGCCCAGCCGAACCGTGAAGTCGTTGGTGCGGGCCTCGTAGTTGAGGAAGTAGTCACGGATGACCTCGCCCCGGTAGCCGATGGGCACGACGAAGTCGGTGACGGAGTGGAACGCGTACAGCTTCATGATGTGCCAGAGCACCGGCTTGCCGCCGATCTCGACCATCGGCTTGGGCCGGAACTCGGTCTCCTCCCGCAAGCGCGTGCCGAGCCCGCCGGCGAGGATGACCGCCTTCATCGCACAGCAGCATACCGGCGTGCCCTTCTGGCGCCGGAGACCGCCGGGCGAGGTCCGCGCCCCGCTCGCGACCGGCTCGGAGGCGGTGCGTGTGCGAAGATCTGGCCCGCCATGCCGGCCCCCGATCGCCCTTTCGACGCTCGCGCGCTCGACTTCCCAGGCCGGTCCGACCCCCGGTGACCGCCACGCTCCGAGCCCGCGCGGCCGGCCGCGCGTCGATGCTCGCGCACGCCGTGCTCGCCGCGGTCTGCTACGTCCCGCTGCTGCTGACCGCGCACGGACGCGTCGCCGCCGACACCCGCCAGGCCGTCTACCTCGACCCGGGACGCTTCCTGTCGGACGCGCTCTCGATGTGGGACCCGTCGCGCGACCTCGGCACGGTGACCCACCAGAACATCGTGCTCGTGTGGCCGATGGGGGTCTTCTACTGGCTCGCCCACACGCTCGGTGTCCCGATCTGGCTCGCACAGCGCATCTGGCTCGGTTCGGTGCTCTTCCTCGCCGGGGCCGGCGTGCTCTACCTGGCGCGGACGATCCGGTGGGGCACCGGCGAGCACCGGGCGCTGGTCGCGGTCGGCCCGGTCGTCGCCGCGTTCGTCTACGCGATGACGCCGTACGTCCTGCAGTACGCGACCCGCACATCGGTGCTGCTGCTCCCCTGGGCGGCACT